>JANMRJ010000380.1:0-2792 GCA_031370985.1 Acidimicrobiales bacterium | reverse complement strand
AGATCGCGTCCTCGTGGACGAGCGTCTGGGCGGCGAACAGGTCGACCTCGCCGATGACCTGCGGCCGATCGGGCGTCGTGTCAATGATCACGACGTTCTCGCGAGCAGCTGTGCGCAGCGAGATCTCGGACGCCGGGAAGTTCTCGCTCGCCCAATACCAGCGCCCATCGCCGGCCTGACGGACGTGACCATCCTCGCCCAGGAACGCCAGCAGGTCGTCGGCGGGATTGGGGCCGAATCGTTCACCCGGCTCGAACGGCAGCTCGAAGGCTGCAGCGCGAAGGTGGGCCAGGAGAACGTGCAGGTTGTCCGGGTCCACCCGCGCCTCCTCGGGCCGGCCTCCGAGCAGAAACTCGGCGTGGTGGACGACGTACTGGTCGACGGGGGCGGCCGAAGCCACGAGGACCGCCACGCTGGTGCCCGCGCGCCTGCCAGAACGGCCAAACTGTTGCCACGTGGCGGCGATGGAACCCGGATACCCGGCCACGATCGAGGCGTCCAGCCGGCCGATGTCCACCCCGAGCTCGAGGGCATTGGTGGCGACGACGCCCAGGATCTCGCCGTCGCGCAGGCCCCGTTCGATCGCGCGCCGCTCCGTGGGCAGGTAGCCGCCCCGGTAGCCGCGCACTCGGCTTCGCGGTCCATGGCCCTCGCGAAGCGATTCGCGGAGACCGGTCAGCAGCAGCTCGACGGCGACCCGGGAACGCCCGAAGACGATGGTCTGGCGACCGGCACGGAGGAACGGCAGGGCCCAGCGTTGGGCCAGCGTGATCGCCGAGCCGCGGGCTCCGCTGGCCGGGTCAAGCAGCGGTGGGTCGACCAGGAGGACGTGGCGCTCGCCACTCGGGGCGCCCGTTCGGTTTACCACCCGGACCGGGCGTCCGAGCAGCGCCTCGGCGAGCTCGCCCGGGTTCCCGATGGTGGCCGAGCAGCAGATGATCACCGGACGACTGCCGTAGTGAGCGCAGATCCGGAGGAGCCGGCGCAGGACGTTGGCCACGTGACCACCGAACACTCCGCGATAGGTATGGAGCTCATCGATGACGATGTAGCGGAGCTGTTCGAAGAGCTGGAACCATTTCGTGTGGTGGGGGAGGATCGCGGCGTGGAGCATGTCCGGGTTGGTCATCACCACCTGGCCCGCGCCCCGGACCGCCGAGCGAATGGGGGCGGGCGTGTCGCCGTCATAGGTCGAGGCGGAGACGCGCAGCCCAGACGCCGTCGAGAGCTGGGCGAGCTCCGCGACCTGGTCCTGGCCGAGGGCCTTGGTGGGAAACAGGAGCAGCGCACGGGCGGCGGGATCCTCGGCAATGGCCTGCAGGATCGGCAGGGCGTAGCAGAGCGTCTTGCCCGAGGCCGTTGGGGTGACGACGACAACGTCATGGCCGGCCCGGGCGAGCTCCATCGCCTCCGCCTGGTGGATGTACGGGCGCGCGATTCCGCGCGATGCAAGGCCAGCCACGATCCGTGGATCGAGCCAGGCCGCGAAGTCCGCGTGCTCGGCATTCTGGGCCGGCAGGATGGCGTGATGAACGACCCCGCGGGCGATCGATGGCTCGGCCAGCAGGTCGGCCAGGACCGCCGCTGTGTCGCTGGGAGCGTAGGTGCGCATCGAGGACGCCTCTCAAACAGAACAAGTGTACGAAACTGCGCGAAGTCTAGCAGACGTTCGGCGTGCGGTGTGACAGCTTGGTTGACACAGTGGGCCGAGTTGACACGGGCAGGGACGGTAGCTACGCTCCCCGCCATGGTTCGCCGGATCGCTCCGCCGCCGCCCGAAGACACTCCCGACGCCGGCGTGTCGGAGGTCGACGGTTCAGCTCAGGGGCCCGGTGCTGCGTCTGGTGGACCGGATCTCGCCGCCCTACCGATTGCCGGACTCAGCCAGCGCAAGATCGCGACCATCCTCGGGGCCCTGGTGGCCGCCTGGATCATCGTGCTGTTCGCTCGCCAGGTCGGCGATGCCTCGGCGGCCTCGACTCGAGCGAATGCGATGATCGCGGACAACGCGATCCGCCACGCGCAGGTGGCTGCCCTCGAATGGGAGCTGGTCCGGATCCAGCAGTCTCGCTTTGTCCTGTTGCAGGCCCGCGCGCACGGCCTCGGCGGGCGTCACGAGATTGCCTTCACGCTCGATCCGGGCGCTCCGCCGCTGCCATCCGACGCTCCCGGGTCGGCCGGTCTGCGGGTCGGCGCACCGGCGCCGGTCAGTCCCGTCGATCGCTGGTTGACCCTGCTCTTTGGCTCGGGCGACTGACCGGCAAATGGAGGTTGGTCCCCGGACCTCCGGGCTGTAGCGGCTCGTACCCCGCGAAGGCTGCAATAGCGGGGCATCGCCAAACGAACCCGTCTGGTGACCGCCACGAGGTACCAGGTGAAGGTTCTCATCGCGGACGACAGCGCCGTGCCCCGGCTGATCCTCGAAAAGGCGCTGACCTCATTGGGTCACGACACGCTGACCGCGGGCGACGGCCAGGAAGCCTGGGAGCGGTTCCTCTCGTTCCAGCCGGACGTCGTCCTGAGCGACTGGCTGATGCCAGGCGTCGATGGGATCGAGCTGTGCGGTCGGATCCGGACTCACGATGCGGACCGATACACCTACTTCGTGCTGCTCACTGCGATGACCGAGGTTGAGCACGCGGTCACGGCCATGACCGCCGGGGCAGACGACTTCATGGTCAAGCCGCTCGATCGAGTGACCCTCGAGGCGACCCTGATCGCCGCCAAGCGGGTGACGGCGCTGCACGACCAGCTGCGCGATCAGCGTGCGACGCTGGTGAGACTGAACAGCC
>JANMRJ010000343.1:0-15903 GCA_031370985.1 Acidimicrobiales bacterium | reverse complement strand
ACAGGCCGATCCACACCACCAGGCCCAGCGCCCGGTAGTACGTTAGCATGTACAGGCCGACCAGGAGGAGGCCGACCACGCCGGCGATCAGGCCGGCGCGCAGGGAGTCCCGGCCCAGCGATGCGGACACGGTCTGGACCGTCTGACGGTCGAGCTGGACGGGCAGGGCGCCGTATTTGAGGACGAGGGCCAGGTCCTTGGCCTCGCTCTGGGTGAAGTTTCCGGTGATGACGCCCCGGCCCTGGAACTCGGTGACCTCCAACCGAGGCGCCGAGCGCACGACGCCGTCGAGGTCGATGGCGATCTGCTTGCCAGCACCGACCTTGGCGGCCATGTTGTTCCACTGCTTGGTGCCGTCACCGGTGAGTTCGAAGGCCACCTCCCAGGCGCCGGTGCCGGACACAGTGGCCGACGCGCCGGAGAGCGCCTGGCCCTTCACCTCGGCGGGGCCCAACAGGTAGCGCGAGGTCACCCGACCGGCGGAGTCCTTCTCCGGGAGGATGACCTCCTTGGTCTCGTCGTCGTTCTCCGGGGCGGTCGTGGCGTTGATGTCGATCGGGGGGACCGTCGATGATGTCGTGGTCGGGGCCGCCGCGACAGCAGGATCGACGGTGGTGGAGGTGGTCGAAGTGGTCGAGGACGTGGGCGTCGGCACGGCCGGGAGCTGCTGGATCACCGGGCGGAAGAGCAGTTGAGCGGTCTGGCCGACAACCTCGAGCGCCCGTTCCTTGTTCTTGACGCCGGGGAGGGCGACGATGATCGAGTCGCCCTGGCGGGTGATCTCGGGCTCGGCCACACCGAGGGCGTCGACCCGGTTGCGGATGATTTCGATGGCCTGGTTGAGGACGCCCTCGGCGACCTTCTCCCGGGGCTGGAGGACCACCGAGGCGCCGCCCTGGAGGTCGAGGCCGAGCTGGGGGGTGTTGCCGGAGACAAGGGTGGCCACCAGCGCGCCGATGGCCAGCACGAACACCGCGATGAGGGAGTAGACGGGCGAGCGGCGCATCAGCGCTCGTCCTTCTCCTGCTCGGGCGCGATCGTCACGTCGTCGGTGTCCTCTTCGTCGTCATCGGCGGTGTCATCGGCGGTGTCATCGGCGGTGTCATCGGCGGTGTCCTCCGCGGTGTCCTCGGCGGGAGCGACCCGCTGGGTGACTGCGCTGCGCAGGATGCGGAGGGTCACGCCCGGTGCCACTTCCACCGCCAGCGTCTCCTGGTCGACCGAGGTGATCGTGCCGTACACGCCGCCGGCGGTCACGACCTCGTCGCCGGCCTCCAGGGAGGCGACAACGGCCTGGTGCTGCCGCATCCGGCGCTGCTGAGGCAGGATAAGCAGCACCCACATCAGGCCGAACGTGATCAGAAGTGCGAGAAGGGGTCCCATGAGTAGGTGGGCCGCCGAGCGACCGGAAGCTACGTTACTCGCCGCCGGCCGGGCACTGCGGTCGACCGGTCAGTCGAACAGGGCCGCCGTCGGTGGCTCGGGGGGATCGAGGTGCAGGTGGGCCCACGCCGCCGACGTGGCCACCCGGCCCCGCGGCGTGCGCTGGAGCATCCCGAGCTGGAGCAGGTAGGGCTCATACACGTCCTCGACGGTCTCGCGCTCCTCCCCGACGCAGATGGCCAGCGTGGACAGGCCCACCGGTCCCCCACCGAACCGCCGGCACACCGCCACGAGGATGGCCCGGTCGACCTTGTCGAGCCCGGCCTCGTCGACCTCGAAGAGGGCCAGGCCGTCACGGGCCGCGGCCTCGGTGACGATACAGTCGGCCCGCACCTCGGCATAGTCGCGGACCCGCCGCAGCAGCCGGTTGGCGATTCGGGGCGTGCCCCGGGCCCGGCGGGCCACCTCGGGGCCGCCGGCGGGATCCATGGACACGCCCATGATGCGGGCGGCCCGGATAACGATGGCCTCCAGCTCGGCGACATCGTAGTAGTCGAGGCGGGCCACGAAGCCGAACCGGTCACGCAGCGGGCCGGTGATGAGGCCGGTGCGAGTGGTGGCGCCGACCAGGGTGAAGCGGGGCAGGTCGAGGCGCAGCGAGCGGGCCGACGGGCCCTTGCCCAGCACGATGTCGAGCTGGAAGTCCTCCATTGCCGGGTAGAGGACCTCCTCGACGATCCGGGGCAGGCGGTGGATCTCGTCGATAAACAGGACATCGCCCTCGTCGAGGTTGGTGAGAACCGAGGCCAGGTCGCCGGCCCGCTCCAGCGCCGGCCCCGATGTCACCCGCAGGGTCACGCCCATCTCGGCGGCGACGATGCCGGCCAGGCTGGTCTTGCCCAGGCCGGGCGGCCCGGCCAGCAGGAGATGGTCGGCCGGCTCGCCCCGCCGGCGGGCGGCCTCAAGCAGGATCTCGAGGTGCTGGCGGAGCTGGGCCTGGCCGACGAACTCCTCCAGCCGGCGGGGCCGCAGCGTGATCTCGTCGGGTGTCTCGGCCGGCCCGGTGAGGGGCGTGAGCAGTTCGTTGCGGGTCACTGCGCCCCCGCCGGCGCCCCCGCCGGCGGCAACTGGTGACGCTCAGTGCGACCTATGACACCTGGCGTCACCAGTTCGGCGGGGGTGGGAGTGCGGGTCATCGCGAGGCGCCGAGGGTCTGAAGGGCGGTACGGACGAGGGTGCGCAGGTCGCCTTCCGCCGGCAGCTCGCCCATGGCCCGGCGTACCTCCTCGGGCTGGTAGCCGAGGGCGGCGAGCGCGGCCCGAACGTCGGCCCGCGACGAGCCGTTCGTGCCGGCGGTGTCGACCTCGAAGCCGGCGCCATCGGGCACGTCGAGCCGGGATTTCAGCTCCAGGAGGAGGCGGGCGGCGGTCTTGCGGCCGACACCGGGCACCAGGCACAGGCCGTCGAGGTCGCCCTCCATGACCAGCCGGCGCAGTTCGTCCGGGCCGTGGGTGGAGAGGATGGCCAGGGCCAGGCCCGGCCCGACGCCGTGGGCGCCAAGCAGCGACTCGAAGCAGTCCCGGGCGTCGGCGGTGGCGAAGCCGAACAGGGTCAGCGCATCCTCCCGGACGTGCAGGTGGGTGTGGACGACGACCTCGTCGCCGATGCTGCCCAGCGCCGCCGAGGTGGCCGGCGACACGCTGATCCGGTAGCCGACGCCGCCGACATCGAGCATGACCTCGCCCTTCGCCGACCGGTGGACAAGCGTGCCCCGCAACCGCCCGATCATCGGGCTTCCGCCCGAGGATCCACATTGGATCGGCCTCCCGGGCCGATCATCGTTTGGTCCCCACGCGGGCCCGCAGGGGCGCCATGGCCAGGTGGCACAGGGCCAGGGCCAGGGCGTCGGCCGCGTCGGGGGGGCTGGGGACCTCGGCCAGGCCGAGGAGGGTCTGCACCATGCGCTGCACCTGCTCCTTGGGGGCCGAGCCGTAGCCGGCGACGGCCTGTTTGACCTCGTTGGGTGTGTATTGGATGACCTCGCAGCCGGCCTGGGCGGCGGCGACCAGCGCCAGCCCGCTGGCTTGGCCGACCGACATAGCCGTGCGGGCGTTGACCTGGAAGAAGACCCGCTCGACCGCGACCACTGAGGGCCGGAACTCGGCCACCAGGGCCCGCAGGTCGATATCGAGGGCGGCCAGTCGCTCAGGCAACGGGTCGGAGGTCGGCGTGGTCAGCACGCCGACACCCACCACGCGCGGCGTCTTCCCCGGCCCACCCTCCACGCAGCCGTAGCCGCAGCGCGACACCCCTGGATCGATCCCGAGCACGAACATTCGTTCGTCAGGCTAGCGGCCCCGGAGTGCGGCGGCGCGGACCCCCCTATGCGTCCATCAGTTGGAGCACGGCGTCGGGGATGTCGAAGTTGGCGTAGACGGCTTGGACATCGTCGTGGTCCTCCAGGGCGTCGACCACCCGGAGCACCTTGCGGGCGTCGGCCTCGGACTCGAGGGCGATGGTTGACGTTGCCACCATGGTCAGCTCGGCCGAGGTCACCTTCACGCCGGCGGCCTCCAACGCGTCACGGAGCCGGCCGAGGTCGGTGGGGGGCGCGGTGAGCTGCCACGTGTCGCCCTGGTCTTCCAGGTTCTCGGCGCCGGCATCGAGGCCGATCAGCATCACCTCGTCCTCGTCCAGGGCCGGACTCTGAGCCCCGCCCTTGGCGCCGGCCGGGCCGGCCTTGGCGGCGATAATCACGGCCTTGCGCTCGAACTGCCAGGCCACCGCACCCGGCTCGGCGCTGGAGCCGCCGTTCTTGGAGAAGATGGCCCGTACGTCGGCACCGGTGCGGTTGCGGTTGTCGGTGAGGGTCTCGACGTATATGGCGACGCCCATGGGTGCGTAGCCCTCGTAGTTCACCGGCTCGTAGCGGACGCCCTCCAGGTCGCCGGTGCCCCGCTTGATGGCTCGCTCGATGGTGTCGGTGGGCACGGAGGCCTCACGGGCCTTCTGGTACATGCTCCGAAGGGTGGCGTTGGCCGTCATGTCGCCTCCGCCCTCGCGGGCCGCCACCTCCACCTGGCGCAGGACTTTGGCGAAGACCTTGGCCCGGACCTTGTCCTTGGCCCCCTTCTGGTGCTTAATCGTCGCCCATTTGGAATGTCCGGACATTCGTCAGTCCTCCAGGAAGAGTTGGTGGAGCCGCAGATCGTCGGATAGCTCGGGGTGGAACGCGGCGGCCAGGATGGGCCCCTGCCGGCAGAGGACGGGGTGGCCGTCGATGCTCGACAGGACCTCGACCCCCTCGCCGACCCGCTCGATCGCCGGCGCCCGGATGAACACTGCGGGGAAGCCTCCCCCGCCCAAACCATCAACGGCCAGCCCATCAACGGCCAACTCGGCCTCGAAGGACTCCAGCTGGCGGCCGAAGGCGTTGCGGCGCACGTCGACATCGAGCACGCCCCAGCTGCGCTGGTCGGCCCGCCCGTCGAGGATGCGCGCCGCCAGCAGGATCAGGCCGGCGCAGGTGCCGAACGCTGGCATCGCGTCCGCCAGGCGCTCGGCGATCGGCTCGAACAGACCGGCGAGGTCGAGCAGCTTCGACATCGTCGTCGACTCGCCGCCGGGCAGGACCAGCCCTTCGATGCCGGCGAGATCCTGCGGTGTGCGGACCTCGACGGGGTACGCGCCGAGTGCGGCCAGCGCCTCAGCGTGGCGCTTGGACGCCCCTTGCAGGGCCAGGACCCCGACCTTGTGCACCTGGGGGCACGCTCATGCCGTCACCAGCCACGCTCGGCCAGCCGGGTCTGGAGGCCGGCGATCTCGGCGCCCCGCATGGCCTCGCCCAGCCCGCGGCTGACCTTGGCGACGATCTGGACATCGCGAAAGTGGGCCGTGGCCTCGACGACGGCGTGGGCCATGGCCTCGGGGTCGGAACTCTTGAAGATGCCCGACCCGACGAAGACGGCCTCGGCGCCCAGCTGCATGACCAACGACGCGTCCGCCGGCGTGGCGATGCCGCCGGCGCAGAACAGCGGGACCGGGAGGGCGCCCGTGTCGGCCACCTCGGCCACCAGGTCGATGGGGGCCTGGAGCTGCTTGGCCCAGGCGTAGCGCTCGGCCGCGTCGGCCTGGGTGAGCTTGCGGATGTCGCCCAGGATCGAGCGCAGGTGGCGGACGGCCTCGACGATGTTCCCGGTGCCGGCCTCGCCCTTGGAGCGGATCATGGCCGCCCCCTCGGAGATGCGGCGCAGCGCCTCGCCCAGGTTGGTGGCCCCGCACACGAACGGGACGGTGAACGGCCACTTGTCGATGTGGTGGGCCTCGTCGGCGGGGGTGAGCACCTCGCTCTCGTCGATGTAGTCGACCTGGAGCGACTCCAGCACCTGGGCCTCGGCGAAATGGCCGATGCGAGCCTTGGCCATCACCGGGATGGTGACCGCGGCCTGGATGGCCTCGATCATCGCCGGGTCGCTCATGCGGGCCACGCCACCGTCGCGCCGGATGTCGGCCGGGACCCGCTCGAGGGCCATGACCGCCACCGCGCCGGCGCCCTCGGCGATCTCAGCCTGGGCCACATCGACGACATCCATGATGACGCCGCCCTTGAGCATCTCGGCCAGGCCGCGCTTGACTGCCGCCGTCCCAGTGGTGCGGCTACCGGTCATGTGGCGGTCGGTCATGACGGCGATTCTACCGCCGTCCCCCGCCTGAACCCTGCGATTAGGCTCCGGCGAATAGGCTGGCACTAGCTGACCGTCACCACGGACCCCGGCGCCTGCAAGTGGACCCACGTCTGGCCGGGTCCGAGCACGATCGGCTTGCCGCTGAGGTCGGTGTAGGTAGTGACCGACGCCGCCGCCGACTTCGTCCACTTGGCCTTGACCTGGGCCCCGTTGAGGAACACGAGAGCGTCACCGGAGCCGATCACCTCCGGGAACTTCACCTTCTGGTCGGCGGGGAAGCCGGAGTACGGCGTGAACTGCACGATGATGTTCCGGGGGGAGATCTGGGCGCCGCCCTCGAGCATGTGCGGCACGCCGTCGGTCGACCTGCTCCAGGCCTTGGCGCCGGCGCTCCACACATAGGCGGCGGTCACGCCGGGCGCCGGCGCCAGCCGGAGGTTGGTGACCGGAGTGCTGCCGGCAGGCGGGTTCGCGTCGTCAGGGGCAAGGAAGAAGGCGAAGGCGGGCGGCGGGGTGCCGGCGCCGGCCTTGGCGAACAGCAGATCGGTGGTGGTGTAGAGGTTCTGGGGCGCCGACCGGCCGGCCCGCCGCTTCAGGGTCGCGGTGTCGTTCTCGGTGATCTGGGTGATGCCGGCGCCTTTCACCACGTTCAGCACCGCCGGCGCCCCGCCTGAGAAGGCGAGCGGCCCGCCCAAGGGCTTGATGATGTTGGGATCGGCGGGGCGCACCGAGCGGACCGGCCCGACCTGGGGCGCGTCGGACGACTGGAACACGACGACGAACCGGGTGATGCCCTCGGTGAACTCCTCGTAGATGACATCGGCCCGGTCGAGGCCGGACTGGGGCCGGGCTGCGCTGTTGTTGTCGATCTTCACGGCCACCGCCCGGCGGGCCGCCTTGGCCTTGTCCACGGCGGGCATGCCGGTCAGCGGGTAGGTGCCGGAGACGGCCATGGTGGTGGTCGTCTCGACGGGTGCGGCCGCAGCCGGGGCGGCCGCCTTTTTGCCCCCGCCCCCGCACGCGGCGGTGACGACCAGCAGCAGGGGGAACACCAGTATGAACGGTCTGCGCTTCATCTCTCTACAGCTCCTTGAGGGCCTGGATCCGCTCTTCCAAGGGAGGGTGGGTGTCGAACATCCGGTTCAGCCGGGCTCGGCGGCCCGCCTCCGGCATGCGGGCCAGCGGCGACTCCACCCAGAGGTGGGCCGTGGCCCTCGACGACGAATGGACGACGGTGGTGTCGTCCCGCAACTTCTCCAATGCCGAGATAAGTCCCGGAGGGTACCGGGTCAGGGCGACCCCGCTCACATCGGCGAGGGTCTCACGCCGGCGGCCGATCGTCGCCTGCATGAGTTTTGCGAGCAGCGGGGCCAGGGGGAGCAGCAGGGCGGCGGCGCCCACCATGGTCACGGCCAGCGTCGAGACCAGGATGTCGTAGTTCTTGATGTGGCTCAGCTCGTGGGCCAGGACGCCTTCCAGTTCGATGCGGGTGAGCTTGTCCATCAGCCCGGTCGTCACCGCCACCGCCGCGTGCCGCGGGTTGCGGCCGGTGGCGAAGGCGTTGGGCGCGTCGTCGTCAACCACGTAGATCCTGGGCTTCGGCAGGCCAGCGGCGACGCAGAGGCCCTCCACCACGTTGTGCAGCCGGGCGTAGGTGGTCGGGTCGGCCGGGCGGGCGTGGCTCATGGCCAGGGCGACGGCGTCGGACTTCCAGTACGCCACCGCCGCGCTGGCACCGGCCACCACCAGAGCGATCACCAGGCCGGCGACACCGAACCCCAGGAGGAGCTGGACCGCCCAGGCGACGAGGGCCACGAGCACGACGAAGCCGACCACCAGCAGGACCGAACGCCGCTTGTTGGAGGAGATCTGGTCGTACAGGAGCGTCGCTCAGAACTGCACGGAGACCGGGCCGCGCGAACCTTCGTCGGCCTCGAAGTACTCGTGCTCTTTGAACCCGAACATCCCGGCCAGGATGTTGGACGGAAAGCTCTGGATCTTGGTGTTCAGCCGCAGCACCGAGTCGTTGTAGTACTGCCGGGCGTAGGAGATCCGACCCTCGGTGCCGCTCAGCTCCTCCTGCAACGAGAGGAAGTTCTGGTTGGCCTTGAGGTCGGGATAGGCCTCGGAGACGGCGAAGAGCGACTTGAGGGCGCCGCTGATCATGTTCTCGGCCTGGGCCTGCGCCGCCGGACCCTGGGCGTTCAGGGCGTTGGCCCGGGCCTGGGTGACGGCCTCGAAGGTGCCCTTCTCGTGGGTGGCGTAGCCCTTGACCGTCTCCACCAGGTTCGGGATCAGGTCGTAGCGCCGGCGGAGCTGCACGTCGATCTGGGCCCAGGCGTTCTGGATCCGGTTGCGCAGCCGGACCAGCCCGTTGTAGGTAACGATGACGTACAGCGCCACCACGACGACGATCGCGATGACGATGATCAGGCCCATGACCAGCCCATCATAGGAGAGCCACCCCGGCGATCGCCGAGCGGTAGAGCTCGACGTAGCGTTCGGCCAGCCGGTCCATGGAGAACCTTGCTGCTCGGAGGGCGCCGGCCGCGGCCAGCGACGCGCCCAGGCCGGGATCATCGAGCACCTTCCGGAGGGCGACCCCGAGGGCGACGGCGTCACCGGGGGGCACGAGCAGCGCCGCCGGCTCCCCCTCGCCGATGACCTTGCGGTACCCCGGCAGGTCGCTGGCCACGATCGGCGTGTCGGCCGCCATCGCCTCCAGGAGGATCATCCCGAACGACTCACCTCGCAGCGAGGGCGCGCACAGCACGTGGGCACCCCGAAGGCGACGGATCTTCTCTGCCTCGTCGATCCGGCCCAGCCACTCGACCCGTCGGTCGCCGGCGGCAGCCCGTGTGAGCCGTTCGGTGTCCGGCCCGTCGCTCGCCACCCACACCCGGGCGCCCTCCGGTAGCGCCGGCAGGGCGTCGATCAGCACGTCGAGCCCCTTGCGCTCCTCGTGCCGGGAGAGAAAGAGGACGGTCGGCCCATCCGTCGGCCAGGGGTCGGCCCTGGCGAGGCGCTCGACATCGATCCCGTTGTGGAGCAGCACGTACCGCCCGCCCAGGCCTCCCTGAGCCAGCTCGACGGCGTCCTCGGACACCGCGCAGCGGATGGTGAGCCGGGCGGCCAGCCAGCGCAGGCCGGGGACCCACCGGTAGGAGGCACTGGTGCCGGCGGCGTGGAAGGTGCCGATCATCGGGGCGTTGCTGCACACCAGGCAGGTCACAGTGCACCCCGGGGCCAAGGGTTCATGCAGGTGGACGATGTCGAACGCCTCGTCGCGCAGGGCGGCGATGGTGCGCAGGGCGTTGGACGGATCCGGGGCGACGGGGGCCATCGAGCCGTTGGCCGCGGTCGGGATGCTGTTGCCCAGCGGGGTGATGCCGACCTCGGGGGGGGCGCCGTCGCACGGGCCCAGGACCCGCACGTGGTGGCCCAGGGTGCGCAACGCCTGCGCCAGCCCGAGCACCTGGCCCTGCACGCCCCCGGGCAAGGACAGGCTGTACGGGGACACCAGGCCGACGCGCACGGGGCGGAGGTTAGCTGCGGCGGCATACTGGCCTCATGACTCCCGCCCCAGAGGCAGCAGACAATCTCACCCGGGCCGAGGCCCAGGATCGCGCCACCAAGCTGTCCGGCGTCTCCTACACCGTGGCCCTCGACCTGACTCCGTCCTCGGACCGGCCTCCCGGGCCGGTCACCGGCGACGAGACCTTCCTCAGCGACACCACCGTGCGCTTCCAGGGCAACCTCGTCGGGCTGAGTACCTTCATCGACCTCGACGCGGTCAACGTGCGCGAGGCCACGCTCAACGGGCGGGTCATCCCGGTCGAGTCCTACGACAAGGCAAAGAGCCGCATCCCCCTGCGCGGCCTCCTGGCCAACAACGTGCTGCGCGTGGTCGCCGACTGCGCCTACCAGCACACCGGTGTCGGGATGCACCGCTTCGCCGACCCGACCGACGGCAAGGTCTACCTCCACACCCAGTTCGAACCGTACGACGCTCACCGCGTCTTCACCTGCTTCGACCAGCCGGACATCAAGGCCCGGTTCGGCCTCACCATCACCGCGCCGACGGACTGGACCGTCGTGAGCAACAGCCCGTCGACCCGCCAGGACCCGAGCGGCCCCCTGAGCGGGGACCAGGGCAACGTGTGGAGCTTCTCCCCCACCGAGGTCATTTCCACCTACCTGGTCGCCGTCGTCGCCGGCCCCTACCACGAGGTCCGCCAGACTCACGGCCAGGTCGACATGGGCATCTTCTGCCGCGAGTCCCTGGCCCAGTACCTTGATGCCGAGGAGCTGTTCACCCTCACCCGGCAGGGCCTCGACTTCTTCGAGGAGGAGTTCGACTACCCGTACCCGTTCCCGAAGTACGACCAGCTCTTCGTTCCGGAGTTCAACTTCGGCGCCATGGAGAACCCTGGCTGCGTAACGTTCAACGAGTCCATGGTGTTCCGGTCGCGCCAGACCGAGGCCGCCCATGAGGGCCGGGCCAACACCCTGCTGCACGAGATGGCCCACATGTGGTTCGGCGACCTGGTCACCATGCGGTGGTGGGACGACCTGTGGCTCAACGAGAGCTTCGCCACCTACATGGCCACCCACGCGCTGTCCCGGGCCACCCGCTTCACCGACGCGTGGGTGCGCTTCGCCGCCGGCACCAAGGCCGGGGCCATGGCCCAGGACCAGATGCCGACCACGCATGCGATCTCGGCCGACATCGTCGACACCGACGCCGTACGGCTCCACTTCGACGGCATCACCTACCTCAAGGGCGCGTCGACTCTCAAGCAGCTCGTCGCCTGGGTGGGCCAGGACGCCTTCCGCCAGGGCCTCCAGCGCTACTTCGCCAAGTTCGAGTGGCGCAACGCCGAGCTGGCCGACTTCCTTTCGAACCTCGAGCAGACCAGCGGCCGCAAGCTCGCCGAGTGGTCCCAGGAGTGGTTGGAGACGGCCGGCGTCAACACGCTTCGTGCCGATTTCTCGGCCGAGGGCGACACCTACCGCTCGTTCTCGGTCGGGCAGTCGGGCCAGCCTGGCAACGACACGATCCGGTCGCACCGCGTCGCAGTCGGCCTGTACCGATTGGGTGACGCCGGCCTGGTCCGTGACCGCCGGGTCGAGTTCGACGTGGTCGGTTCGCGTACCGACGTGGCGGAGTTGGTCGGCGAGACGGTGCCCGACCTGCTCCTGCTGAACGACGACGACCTCACCTACGCCAAGGTCCGCCTCGACGAGCGTTCGGTCGCCACCCTCGCCGGCCACCTCAGCGCCATCGTCGACCCCCTGGCCCGAAACCTGTGCTGGGCCGCCACCTGGGACATGGTGCGCGACGGCGAGCTGGCCACTCGCCGCTACGTCGAGCTGGTCCTGGCTCACGCCCCGGCCGAAACCGACGACTCCACCCTCGCCCGCCTCCTCGGCCAGGCCGACACCGCGGTCGACTACTACGGCGACCCCTTGAACCGGGCGGCGGCCCGTTCCGCACTTGCCGCGGCGGCTCGCGCCGGCCTGGCCGGCGCCGAGGCGGGCAGCGACCGCCAGCTCATCTGGGCCCGGCACCTCCAGTCGGTGGCGGATTCGGCGGAGGACCTGGCCTACCTGCGAGGGTTGCTCGACGGCTCGACCGTCGTCGGTGGGCTGGCGGTCGACACTGACCTGCGCTGGCAGATCGTCATGACCCTGGCGTCGATCGGGGCCGACGACGACGGCGCCCTGATCGAAGCCGAGCTCGAGCGTGACCCGACCGACATCGGCCAGCGACGGGCGGCGTCGTCGCGCGCGTCGCGCCCGACCGCGGAGGCCAAGGCGTCGGCGTGGTCCCGGCTGACCGAGGCGCGCGACCTGCCCCTCGCTACGCTCCGGTCGCTCGCCGGCGGGTTCGGGGGCATGGGACAGGACGAACTGCTCGCTCCCTACGTCGAGCCGTACTTCGCCAACGTCACCAAGTTCTGGACCGAGCGCACCCGCGACGAGGCGCTGAGTCTGGTCCGTGGTCTCTACCCCGGTTCGCTGATCGGTCAGGTGGTCGTGGACGCCACCGACCGCACCTTGGCCGACAACGCCCTGCCCGGCCCGGTCCGGCGCATCCTGCTGGAGTGCAAGGACGGCATGGCCCGGGCGTTGCGGGCGCGGGCCGCAGACGTGCCGGCGTCGTAACTGCCCGCGCTCGCGGCTATCGCGGCTTCTCGTCCTTCCCTCGGAACAGGCGTTCGATCCACACGAGCAGCCGGGCGATGGGGTCGGGGAAGATGCCCGGCTCGCCCTCGATGATGTTGTTGCGCATCGCGCCAGTCTCCCCCCCTTGCCGCTCGGTAGCGTCGGCCCGATGAACCTCCGCTGCGCCGTCGCTCCTGGGCCGGTGGCGACGGTCGTCGCCGAGGCGATCACCGGCGCCGGCGGGTTGCTGGTCGACGCCGGTGATGCGGCCGAGGCCCTGGTCTGGACCGACCCGGCCGACGCCGGCGGGTTGGCCTCGCTGCTCGCCACCCACCCGAGCATCCGGTGGGTCCAGCTACCGTTCGCCGGCGTGGACCGCTTCGCCGGTTTGTTCGCCGACGGGCGGATGTGGACGAGCACCAAGGGCGCCTACTCCGAGCCCGTCGCCGAGCACGCCCTGGCCCTCGGGATGGCTGGTCTGCGCGGTCTCCCGGCTCGCGCCCGAGCGCGCTCGTGGGGCGGGCAGGCGGGTCTGCGGCTGGCCGGCGCGGCGGTGACCATCGTCGGCGGTGGCGGGATCACCGAGGCGTTCCTGCGGCTGCTGGCCCCCTTCGGCGTTGAGTCCACCGTCGTGCGCCGGCGGGTGGGGCCGGTGGCTGGGGCGTCCTACGTCGTCGGGCCCGAGGGGTTGCACGACGCGCTGGCCGGCGCCCGCCTTGTCGTGCTGGCCCTCGCTCTCACCCCCGACACCACCGGCATCATCGGTGCGGCCGAGCTGGCCGTCATGGGCAGGGACGCGTGGCTGGTCAACGTGGCCCGGGGCGCCCACGTCATCACCGACGACCTGGTGGCGGCGCTGCGGGCCGGCGCCATCGGGGGTGCCGCCCTCGATGTCACCGACCCCGAGCCGCTCCCCGCCGGCCATCCGCTCTGGAGCCTCGACAACTGCCTGGTCACCCCCCACACCGCCAACACCTGGCAGATGGCCGAGCCGCTGTTCGCGGCGCGCGTGGGCGAGAACGTCGGCCGCCGCATCAGGGGCGAGCCGCTGGTCGGCGTGGTCGACCCCGACTTGGGTTACTGACCGAGCCAGACTGCGCGCCATGGCATTCGGTCAGCAGTCCGGCCCGCCGGCATCGGCGCGACAGGTCCAGGAGCTGCTGGTGCTCCTGCAGGACGCCGGCCACGTCGACTTCCGAGACGCCCGCGGCCCGATGGGGTTCACCCAGCGCCAGGGCGCCGGCAAGTTCACCCGGGATGAGGCGGCGGCGTTCATCGATCAGCTACAGGAAGGGGCGCCGGATGAGCCGGCGGAGCCGGCGGTGCGCCTGTCGGCGGCCGAGCGGGCCGTCCAGCAACTCCCCACCGAGGTGTTGGCCGCGGAGCTTCAGCGCCGAGGCTGGATCGTCGCCGAGCCCTGAGCCACCCTATGGCTCAATCAGGACCCGGTCACTCGGTCCAATGGCGCTGGCCGGCGCACCGCGGCCAAGCCTGAATACGATGTCACGGCAATACATGAATGTGCCTTGCATTCGCAATCGAACACATGTACGATTGGGAGCGTGTTCGGCGGACCTGGCAGCGGTGATCGAAGACCTCGAAGTTCCCGTCGATTGGGGCTCGTTTGGTCGAGGCCATCGCCCTCCGGGACCGGCTCGATGCCCGCATCGCCGAGGCGACGGGGACATTCGAGGCCACCGGTTTGTGGGCCGTCGACGCGTCTGCCTCCATGACCGCTTGGCTCCGGGCCCATGCCCGAATGACCCGCCGGTCGGCCCACAGGCTGCGGTCACTGGCCATGCGCCTGCGTTCGTTGCCGGTGTGCGCGGCTGCCTACGCCGACGGCACGCTGTCCGGCGGCCAGGTCGAGGCGACCGTCGCATTGCTCGACGACGAGATGGCCGGAATCTTCGCCGACCACGAGGCCGACCTCGTCCCGTTCCTGGCCCGGTTGAACGTGGCCGGGGTGAGCACGGCCATGGGCGCCTGGGTACGCCGGGCCCGGCCCGAGCCGACCGAGCCCTCCGATCCTGACCGGTCGTTGCACTTGTCACGCACTCTGGACGACCGGTGGGTGCTCGATGCCACGCTCGACCCCGAGGGCGGCGCCGTGGTGGAGGCCGCCCTACGCCTGGCCCTGCCTGAGCGGGGCGACGGAACGGTCAGCCTCGCCGCTCGCCGGGCCGACGCCCTCGTCGATGTCTGCCGGTCCTTCCTCGACCACCGCAAGGGCCGCTCCGGTGGCCGTCACCGCCCCCACGTCAACGTGGCCATCGAGCTCGAGGATCTCCTGGCCGGGCGGGGCAGCCGGGTGGTCGACGGCCCCGAGCTCGATGGCCCCACCACCTCCCGACTGTTCTGCGACAGCGCGGTGCACCGGGTGGTGATGTCGGGGCGCTCGGCGCTCCTCGACTACGCGACTGCGACCCGCACCATCCCGGCACCCCTGTGGAACGCACTCGTCATTCGTGACGAGCATTGCCGCTTCCCCAACTGCGACCGGCCATCGACGTGGTGCGAAGGCCACCATGTGGTCTGGGTCACCCAGGGCGGCCCGACGGAACTGGCCAACCTGGCCAGGGTGTGCAGTCGTCATCCATCACGGCCTGCACCAACCCGGTTGGCACGCCAAGCTGCTTCCGACGCCACGTTCGAGGTCATCGGTCCCGCCGGGCAGGCCCGATCGACGTCACCGCCGCGGGCTGAATGCCCGTGGTGCGTGTCGAAGCTGCCCGACGAATGACAGCGCCATGCCCAGGTCATCGCCCGCGACGGCCAGTCCGCGACCACCGTTCCACTGCGTCGGCGACATTGAAGGCCACGTCGGGGTCCGCCGGCGGCCGCCCCGCCTCGTCGCAGCACGGAGGCTTGGCCCGCTCGTCGGCCGGCACCGCAATGTCGAGCGCATCCAGAACCTGCTGGTAGATGTCGTTGGCCGTCCCGTCGTGCCGAGCGACGAAGATGACGAGCGGGTTGTCCTCGGCGGGCCACGCGACGAGCATCCGATCCTCGGCATAGAGGTGCCGACAGCAGACGTGGTCGAGCACGTCGCCGGCGAGGCGGTAGCCGCCAGCCTCGCATCCTCGCGCCCGCAGATCGACAAGCACGTCGAACACAGCTTTCAGTCGCCGACCCCGCATGCCCCGGATCTGGCGCTCGGCGACGCCCGTCAAGTCGACGTGGATCGCGTCCGCCCTCGCTGCATCCCACTGAGCTCGTCGAGCAGCTCATCGGTCAGGGGGACAACCCGTCCAGCAGCCAGATCGGCAAATCCCTGCCACTGAACCTGTACAACATCACCCAAGTGGAACTCACCGTGTCGATGGCAGCGGAACCCGGCAAGCCCGCACGGCAGGTGCCCGTTCGTATCACTCACCCGAATTCGTGTTCGCTCAAGTACGACGAACTGGACTTGAAGCTGCGCGACATGCTGGAAGCCTCCGGGATCGAGCCCAAGGAACCGACGGAAGAAGCGGAAGCCGCTGAGACATGACACCCCAAGCCGCGCTGATAGAGCTGCTGGAGCGCGTGGGCGCGGGGCACGGCGCGGCGATCCTGATCAGTGAACATGAACTGGGCCAATGGCCGAGTGCTGCGGTTTCGGCCATGAAAGCGCAGGGGCTGCTTACAAAGGCGGGCCCTGCTTCCAGCGTGGTATGCCCCGGTT
>JANMRJ010000294.1:0-4556 GCA_031370985.1 Acidimicrobiales bacterium | reverse complement strand
GAGACGCGCCTGTAGCAGCTTCGTGCTTGACATGTCGTTTGTCCCCTTTTGTCTATTACCATCGAACGGTGCCCGCCCTGGTGGCTGAACCGACCCGGGCGCTTTCGGATCTTCGCGACGAGGCGGCAGAGGTGCTTCGGCTCGCGTTCGCCGATCCAAGTAAGGCGACGGCGCCGGCTGAGTGCATCCTCGTCCGGGCTCGAGCGATCGGCGACGTGACCGCCATCTCGACCGCGGAGCAGGCGTTGGGCCTCGCGGCCCGCCAGCAGGGCGACATCAGTGCCGCCGTCAGGCACCTGCAGCGCTCGGTGCGGACCGCGGACCGCGGCGGCGTGCCCGAGCGGGCCGCCCACGCCCGGCTCAGCCTGGCCGTGGCGCTCGCCATCCAAGGGAGGACAAGCCTGGCGCTCGGGGCCCTCGAGGCTGCAGCCTCCGTGCTGAGGGGCGTCGACCTCGCCCGGTTGGAGGTGCAGCGGGCCGCCGTGCTTCGCCGCCTGGCCCGCCACGACGACGCTCTGGCTTCGATCCGGCTGGCGCTGCCCGGCTTGCGACGAGCGGAGGACGTGCTGTGGCAGGCACGAGCGGTGGGCGTCCGGGGAATGATCCGGGTGGAGCAAGGGTCCTGGGGCTTGGCCGAAGCGGACCTTCGCCAGGCAGAGACTCTTTTCCTGCGTGTCGAGCACTGGCGCGACGCTACCGCCCAGGTCCACAAACTGGCCTGGTGTGCAGCCAGCGCCGGCGACGTGACGACCGCCCTGGCCCGGTTCGAGGAGGCCGAGAGGCTGTACTCGAACCTGGGCCTGACGCTGGCGGAGCTGCCCCATGATCGCGCCCGCCTGCTGCTCTCGGCCGGGCTCGGCCGCGAAGCGCTCGAGTTGGCAACCGAGGCCGCCCAGCGGTACGCGGCGTCCGAGCACGGCAACGGCTGGTCGGAAGCGCAGCTGACGTGCGCCGAGGCGGCTTTGCTGGTGGGGGACCACGCCGCGGCCCGTTCCTTCGCCGCCGATGCTCGGAGGGCCTTCGCCCGCCAGCGCCGGTCGGGCTGGGTGGCGTTGGCCCGGTACGTTGAGGCCCGAGCCGCCTGGGAGTCGGGTGACCGCTCGGTCAACGTTCTGCGCGTCGCGAGTCGCGCCGCCCAGGACCTCGAGCGGCTCACGCTCACGCCCCTTGCCGCCGCATCGTTCCTGATTGCCGGCCGAGCCGCCTCGGACCTTGGCCGGCGCCAGGCAGCCCACGCCGCGTTCGCTCAGGTGAGCCGGTACCGTCATGGGCCGGCGCCGGCGGCCTTGCGGGCGCAGGCCTGGCTGGCCGAAGCTCTGGTCCGGGTCGACCAGGGCCGGCTCACGTCGGCACGGAGGGCATTGGCCGCCGGCCTGCGCGTCGTCGACGACTACCGCGCCACGCTCGGAGCAACCGAGCTCCGGGTGCACGCGGCCGGCACGGGTGTCGAGCTGGGGGCGCTCGGCCTGCGCCTGGCCGCCGAGTCCGGCAGCGCCCGGCAGCTGCTCGCCTGGGCCGAGAAGTGCCGGGCGAATGCGCTGCGCCGGCGCCCCGTGCGCCCGCCGCAGGACCCTGCCCTGGCGCGGGACCTCGGCGCACTGCGCCGGGTCATCGGCGAGATCGAGGCCGCGGCGACGGCGTCGCGCCCGACGAGGTCGTTGTACGCCCGCCAGAGGAAGCTCGAGCGCTCCATCCGGGACCGGACCAGGCTGCTGGCCGGCGACGGCGAGGGTCGTGCCCTGACCCCCTCTGTCTGTGACCTCGCCGACGCCCTGGGTGATCGGGCGCTGGTCGAACTGGTCGACCTCAACGGCCGCCTCGTGGCGGTGACCGTGGCCGGCGCCCGATGCCGGATGGAAGACCTCGGCCCGGTCGTGGACGCGGAGCGCGAGGACGAGAGTGCCCGCTTCGCTCTCCGCCGGTTGGCCCACCGCCATGGTTCGGAGGCATCGCTTGAAGCCGCCCGATCCCTTGCCCTCCACGCCGGCCGGGCCCTCGATCGCCTGGTGCTGGCACCCCTGCGCCGGTCGATTGGGGAGCGGGCCCTGATTGTCGTACCCCCCGCCGGGCTGCACGCGCTGCCGTGGGGTCTGCTCCCGTCGTGCCGGAACAGACCCATCGTCGTGGCCCCCTCGGCGGCATGCTGGCTCCAAGCCGAGGTTTCGCCCGGGCCGGCATCCGGGAAGGTCGCCCTGGTTGGCGGCCCCGGTTTGGAGGGGGCGGACGCAGAGCTGGACGAGATCGCCCCCCTCTATCCGTCGGCGATCAGGCTGGGCGGCTCTGACGCAACCGCCGACGCGGTCCTGCGTGCCGTGGATGGAGCACAGCTCGCACACGTCGCCGCCCATTTCGCCTTCCGTGCCGATAATCCGCTCTTCTCCGCCCTCCGGCTGGCGGACGGCCCGCTGACCGTTGTCGATCTCGAAGGAGTCCGTCGGGCTCCGCACCGGATCGTACTCTCGGCGTGCGACTCGGCGCTCGCTACCGTCCACCCGGGTGATGAGCTGATGGGGCTAGCGGCGACACTGCTCCCGATGGGCACGTCGTCGGTCGTCGCCAGCGTGATCCCGGTCCCCGACCGAGAAACGCGCCCGTTGATGGTCAGCCTGCATCGACGGATCGCCGCCGGTATGGCGATGGCCGAGGCACTGACCGATGCGAACGCCTGTGGGTCGAGCGACGACTCGGCGAGCTTCGCCGCCTCCGCGGCGTTCGTGTGCCTGGGTTCCGGCTGAGCCGCCGAGGGACGAGGGACCTACTGGTCGAAGGGGGTGATCTCGCCGGTGACCTCGGTCACCACGGGGTGACCCTCGAGATCGCCGGGCAATGCTGCGTCCAGCTCGGGGGAGAGTGCGGCCACCATCACCAGTACGACGGGAGTTCCTTCCTGCTCGCCCTCGCCGACGCCCACGACGCCCGGGATCGACAGCAACCGATCGGTGTGCCTGGCCAGGATGTCGTCAAGGCTCATCCTGACCAGGCTACCCCGCAGTGGTATCGACCGCTCAGATGACGATCTGGACGTTGAGGGAGCTGAGCACCGTCCCGATCGGGTTGCAGAAGGTGGTGTTGCTCTGGGCATTGCCGGCGAACAGCAGGCCGACGGGCCGGTTGCCGGCCTGAGTCGTGACCAGCGAGCCCGAGTCACCACGGTCGCTGAACGGCGGCTGGACGGTACCGCGCACCCGGAACTGCCGGGCGAACCGAGCCACTCCACCCACGGGGCCGTAGTTGACGTTGACCGTGACGTTCACGGCGTCGATCACCCCGCGGCGGAACTGGGTGGTGCGTCCGCTCTTCATCACCGGCAGGTTCATTGCCGGCTGGACAATGCCCGCGCCGATCGGCTGGAGAACGCCGCCGGGCCGCAGGATCCGCCGGTCGACCAGGGCGGGCGCAGTACGGGCGATGGCCGCGTCGACAAAGTTGAACACGGCCGGGTTGAAGTTGATCGGCACGAACTGGTCAAGCCGGCCAATGATGTCAGCCGGGGATGTCCCGCCGTCGAGCCGACCCGGCTGGAGGATGGCCGAGTTCAGCGGGGCCGTGTTGACCAAGGCCATCACGTGGTTGTTGCTCAGGATGAACAGCTGGTTGCCCCGCCGGACCAGGCAGCCGAGGGTGCCGGCGCTGTTCTGGAGCGCGTTGCCGATGGAGACGCCGCCCGGGGCTGGTCGGCGTCGAGCGGTGAACATCTGGGCGCTGATATCGCCCACGGCCTCGACATCGGTGGTCACGCCACCGATGCTGTGGGGTACGAGCGCCTCGGCGGAGACGCTGCGCGACGACACCTTCTCCTTCACGAAGATGGTCACACCCAACTGCCCGGTCGGCCCGCCGGCCGAGACCTTCTCGGCGATCCCGACACCGACGATGTTGCCGATGCCCGCGGTGCCGTCCTCGTTCATGGCCGACATGGCCGACATTGCGGTGTCGCCGCTGCCCATCAGCACTCGCTCGGCCTCGTCACGAGCGGCCAGCACCGATCGCAGCTCGTCCTCGCTGTCCGAAAAGTCGCCCAGCGACTCGATGCCGAACTCGTCGCTCGCGCCCTCGGGTTCCGCTGTCACGTCGAAGTCCTCGAACTCATCCATTGCTTTCGCCTCCCTTTCTGAAGGTTCCTGGGTTGGGTCGAAGGGCTCGAAGCCCTCGAATCCTGCGTCGGTGGTCATCACAACCTCCCGGTCGGCGAGTCTCGCCACGGACAGGAGTCGGCTGGCACCACCGCTGATACAGGCGTGTCCGAAAGAGATGCAGACGCGACTCTGCCGGACCCGAGGGCCCGGCAGAGGTCGAACTACTTGGTCTTGCTGTTGCCTCTCAGATGGCTACTTGCGCACCGAAGCGGTGACGGGGACGTCACGACGACGGGCCTGACGGACGAAGGCCACGAAGCCAGCGCCGAACAGGGCCAAGCCGAGGGCGCCGAGGCCGACGGTCAGGGCGATGATGCCCGAGGAGGACGGCGAGGAAGCAACCGTGCTACCAGCGGAGGAAACGGCCGGGGTGACAACGGACTGGCCGTTGGCGCCGAGGATCTGGAAGCTGGCACGAGC
>JANMRJ010000284.1:0-1290 GCA_031370985.1 Acidimicrobiales bacterium | reverse complement strand
CCGAGGTTGCAGCGGCCATGTGGCGAGTGGTCGGGGACCTGGGCTTCGGCGGCGGACGAGTGCTGGAGCCGGGGTGCGGGTCGGGCAACTTCGTCGGCCTGGCCCCCGACGGCTGCGAGATCATTGGTGTGGAGGCCGACGCCACAACTGCCGCAGTTGCCCGCCACCTCTACGGCGCACGGGCGACCATCCGGGCCGAACGCTTCGAGTCCTTCACCGCCCCCGACGGGCACTTCGACCTGGTGATCGGCAACGTGCCCTTCGCCAAGGTCACCCCGCACGACGCCCGCTACAACCGCTCCCGGCTGGGCCTGCACAACTACTTCATCGTCAAGAGCCTGGAGCTGACCCGGCCGGGCGGTCTGGTGGCGGTCCTCACATCCCGCTACACCGCCGATGCCCGCAACCCAGCCGCGCGCCGCGAGATCGATGCCCGAGGCGACCTGGTCGGAGCCCTCCGCTTCCCGGCCCGCGCCTTCATGGGATCGGCCGGCACCGAGGTGGTCATTGACCTACTCGTCCTGCGCCGCCGCGGGGACGGCGACGATCGCCGGGGTCATCAGTGGACGACGACGGTGCCGGCACCGCTCGACGACGGTGGCGAGCCGCTCTTCGTCAACGAGTTCTTCGCCGACAACCCACAGTGCGTGCTGGGGACGCTGGCCGCAGACCGCGGCATGTACCGGGAACGGGAGTTGACGGTCGAGGCGACCGGACCGTTGCTCCCTGCTCTTGACCAGGCGCTCGACACGCTCGTCGCCGACGCCCGTGCCCGAGGGCTGATGTTCACTCCGGGCATAGCGGAGCGGCGGCCGGCCCCGATGAGCGTCGGTGAGGGTTCCCCCGTTCTGCGCTTCGCCCAGGAGGGCAGCTTCGTCGTCGCCGACGGTCGGCTCTGTCGCCTGGAGAACGGCCAGGTCCGGCCCCACCAGCCCCGGTACCGCTCCGATGTCGCCGAGCTGCGCCGCCTGGTCGGGCTGCGTGACGCGGCTCGGGCCGTGCTCGGCGCGCAGGTGGCCGGTGACGCCGATCCCGACCTCCACGAACTGCAAGGCAAGTTGACGACTGCCTACGACTCCTACCGCCGCGCCCACGGCCCACTGAACCGGTTCAAGGTCGCTCGGACCGGACGCACTGATCCCGAGACCGGCGACGAGATCGTTCGGCGTCTCAGGCCGCGGATGGGCGGGTTCCGCGACGACCCGGACTGGCCCCTGGTCGCCGCCCTCGAGGTGTTCGACGACGAGACGCAACAGGCCCGCCCGGCGGCCATCTTCACCCAGCGGATCA
>JANMRJ010000204.1:0-1942 GCA_031370985.1 Acidimicrobiales bacterium | reverse complement strand
AACCGGGTCTCTCTGCCACTCACTCCTTGAAAGGAGCTACTTCACCAGTGGCCCCAACTTTACACCCACCCTGTGACGGTGGGCTAGCCGCCAACGCCCGATTTTCACCACCAGCGCCCGAATGGCAGCGCTCCGCCGCCTGCCGAGGGAGTGACCCCGCTCTCTTCCACGGCACCCCAGCCGCCCACAGCCGGGCCCAGCTCCTCTGCCGGCGCTGCCCGGTGGCTGCGATCTGCCTGTGGTCGGCCATGGCCGCCGAAGCCCCCACCCCCTACCGCTACGGCGTGTGGGGCGGGGCCACCGCCCCCGATCGCCACCGCCTCGACGCCGAGCTCGCCCACCCGGCAGTAGGGGAGTACCTAGACCGCCTCCACGCCGCCGTAGAGGCCTGGCAGCACGCCCGGGCCACCCAGGGGGCCACCGATGCCGCCTGAGGCCACCCCCGCCCCCCCAGCGGCCCCCAGCGGGCCCCAGGAGCCCACCGCGCCGCCAGCGGCTGCTGGACCAACGACACAGCGGACCGCCAAGCAGCGTAAACGCGACTTCCGCAAGGACCGCCGCCGGCGCCGGCGCATCTCCGAGCGCATCGCCGTGGACCCCACCCTGACCGACTGCACCAAGACCGTGGCCCTGGCCACCCTGCGCTACAGCGACGACAGCGCCAAGCCCGTCTACCCCTCCGTGGGCGCCATCGCCCAAGCAGCGAGCTGCCACCGCCGTTCGGCGAGGCGCTGCCTCGTCGACCTGGTCGAGGCCGGCTACATCCGCCGCATCCAGCGCCCCATCGCCGCCCGGCGCAACGCCACCAACCTCTACTACTTCTGCGAGCCCCTGGGCGCTCCCCCAGCCCACCGAGAAGGCCAACGCCGCCGCCCCCGGGCCCGCACCGGCCGCATCCCCACCGACCAGGCCACCAACCAGGCCGACCAGTCCTCGAACGCCACTCCCCACGAACAAAACCCCAGTTCACACAGGAGGACCCCCGAGACCCCCGAACCGGCAAAGCAGGTACCTAACCCGACTCTGATGGAGCCGAGTGCCTCAGCATCCTCGGCATCCAGTCGAAAGAACACCGCGAAATTCTCTCCACGACCCCAACGTCCAGCTCCGACACCCTTCCACCCCCCCGAACCAGCCCCAGAACCCAACCCCAGCATCGCCAGGGCCCACCTCCAGGCAGCCCGAGAGCTCCTCAAGCCCACCACCAACGCCCATCGCCCCAGCCCCAGGCACCCCAAGCCCTAAAGCCGTCACACCCCAAGGGCAAAAGGACAGTCGCCTACGGCGACTCGCAGTGAATGAGGAAGCGAATCGCGCCCAAGCGGAGCGAAATATTTGAGTCCTCAACAAACAAGACCGAAGGCCAAAAGTCACTGAACACGATTGCAACCTGTCGGTTGCCGTCCTAGTCTTGCCGCCGTGGCGTGGATGCGGATGATGGGCCTCGACTCGGTCGACTACCACCGCTCCACCATCCTGGAGCGCTCCGACGACCACCCCGGCGCGGCCCTGGACTACTACGCGTCTCGCGGCGAAACGCCCCTGCTGTGGGGCGGCAGGGGAGCGGCCGCCCTGGGCCTGACCGCGGCGGTCGACTTCACCGGTCTCAGCGCCACCGACAGCGTGGGCCGGGCCATCGGCCCCGACGCCGCCGGCATCGTCACCCCCGAAACCTACGAGGCCATCTTCGGCCCCGACGGTGCCCGTGACCCCAGTACCGGCGAGCGCCTGGTGAACTCGCGCCGCCCCGGCATGGAGCTGGTCATCGGCGCCCACAAGTCGGTGGCCGAGCTGGGGGTGATCGGCCGGGCCGAGCACATGCACCGCATCCTCGATGCCGAGCGCGATGCCACGCTGTTCTACCTCGACCGGCTGTTCATCCAGCAGGGCGGCCGGCGGGGCGACGCCGCAGTGACGACGCGCACCGGCGGGATCATCTACG
>JANMRJ010000198.1:0-5456 GCA_031370985.1 Acidimicrobiales bacterium | reverse complement strand
TGAAAGGGCCCTTCTTGAGACTGCGTGCCACGGTGTACCCCTACCCCTGAGTAATCAACGTCGGGTAATCAACGTCGGGAGCCGCGCGTACGGCGGCGGCGAATGATGAGCTTCTGGGACGGCTTGTTCTTGTTGCGGGTCCGGCCCTCGGGCTGGCCCCAGGGCGACACCGGGTGGCGACCACCCGAGGTCTTGCCCTCGCCACCGCCGGGGGGGTGGTCGACCGGGTTCATGGCCACGCCACGGCTCTGGGGGCGCACGCCCTTCCAGCGGTTACGGCCGGCCTTGCCGATGGAAATCAGCTCGGCCTCGGAGTTGCCGACCTCACCGATGGTGGCCCGGCAGTCGATCGGCACCCGGCGCATCTCGGTGCTGGGCAGGCGCAGGGTGGCGAAGTCGCCCTCCTTGGCCACCAGCTGAATGCTGGCGCCGGCGCCGCGGCCCATCTTGCCGCCGGCACCGGGCTTGATCTCGACGTTGTGCACCGTGGTGCCGACGGGGATGTAGCGCAGGGCCAGGGCGTTGCCCGGACGGATGTCGGCCTTCTGGCCGCTCTCCAGCGTGTCACCGACCCGGATCTTGGCCGGAGCGATGATGTAGCGCTTCTCACCATCGAGATAGTGCAGCAGGGCGATACGGGCGTTGCGGTTGGGGTCGTGCTCGATCGTCGCGACCTTGGCCGGGACCCCGTCCTTGTCCCGCTTGAAGTCGATCATGCGGTACTGGCGCTTGTGCCCACCACCGCGGTGGCGGGCGGTCTTGCGGCCGTAGCTGTTGCGCCCGCCGCTCTTGGGCAGCGGGGCGAGGAGGGTCTTCTCCGGTGTGGCGGTGGTGATGTCGGAGAAGTCCGAGACGGTCTGGAACCGCCGGCCGGCACTGGTGGGCTTGCGCTTGCGAAGGGGCATGAGAAACGGGTCCCCCTAGTTCTCGAAGAGGTCGATGCGCCCGCCGGCGGCAAGGGTGACGATGGCCCGCTTGGTGTCGGGACGCTGGCCGAAGGTCTGCGACTTCCGGTTGCGCTTGCGCTTCCCCTTGCGGTTCAGCGTGTTCACCTTGGCGACCCGCACGTCGAAAATGGTTTCGATGGCCTGGGAGATCTCGATCTTGCTGGCCCTGGGGTCAACGACGAAGGTGTAAACGCCGTTGTCGAGCAGCCCGTAGGACTTCTCGCTCACGACGGGCTTGATGATGATGCTGCGAGGGTCGCTCATTCGGAGGCCTCCGGGGCCGCGGCGCTGACGCCGCCCGTGGGCAGGTTGTCCTTGGTGAAGACCACCCAGTCGCAGCAGAGCACGTCGTAGGCGTTGAGCTCCGACGGCAGGATGAGGTGGACCTTGGGCAGATTGCGGAAGGACTTGGCCACCGTCTCCTGCTCCCGGTCGAGGACCAGCAGGATCCGACCGGTCAGGCCGAGGGCGCCGAGGGCGACGCGGGCATCACGGGTCTTGGGAGCGTCGAAGGTCCAGCTGTCAACCACGACGACCTTGCCCTCAGACGCCCGGTCGGACAGAGCCGACCGCAGAGCGGCAGCCACCATCTTCTTGGGGGTGCGCTGGGCGTAGCTACGGGGCTTGGGCCCCATGGCCACGCCACCGCCCCGCCAGTGCGGCGCCCGGATGGAACCCTGGCGGGCCCGACCGGAACCCTTCTGGCGCCACGGCTTGCGCCCACCGCCGCGGACCTCGGCCCGAGTGAGGGTGCTGTGGTCGCCGGAGCGGATGCCGGCCAGCTGGGCGGTGACCACCTGATGCATCAGCGGCACGTTGGGCGTGACGCCAAAGACATCGGCCGGGAGCTCGGTTGCACCAACCGTGGCGCCCGCGGCGTTGCGAATGTCGACGGAGGCCATGCTCAACCTTCCCCGTTCGGGTTGGAGCCGTTGTTCCCACGGACGGCGTCGCGGATCAGCACCAGGCCGCCCCGGGGGCCGGGCACGTTGCCCTTGATCAGGATGATCTGGCGGTCGGCGTCGGCCTGGACCACTTCGAGGTTCAGGGTCGTCACCTGCTGGTGGCCCATGCGCCCGGCCATCTTGGTGCCCTTGAAGACCCGGGCCGGCGTGGCGCAGGCGCCGATAGCCCCGGGTGACCGGTGCTTCTTGTGGACGCCGTGGCCGGCGCCGAGGCCCTTGAAGTTGTGACGCTTCATGACGCCGGCGAAGCCCTTGCCCTTGCTGACGCCTGTGACATCGACCTTCTCGCCGGCGCTCAGGATGGTGGCGGTGATCTCATCGCCGATCGAGTACTGGCCCGAGTCGTCGACACGGAGCTCGACCAGGCGCTTGCCGGGATCGACGCCCGCCTTGGCGAAGTGACCCAGCTCGGGCTTGTTCAGCCGGGAGGGGCGCTGGGCCCCGAAGGTCACCTGCACCGCGCTGTAGCCGTCAGTCTCGGGCGTTTTCACCTGCACCACCCGGCAGGGCGCAACCCGCACGAGGGTGACCGGGATGGCACGGTTCTGGTCGTCCCAGATCTGTGTCATGCCGACCTTCTCGCCGACGATCGCCTTCTTAGCCATGGCTTCGTGTCTGCCTCTGCAGTTGTGTGGGACATGCCTGCGAGCCGGAGGCTCACGCGGAAACTCCGCACGGGTCCTAGCTGCGTGAGAAACGCAGGTACCGCCCGGCGGAGCGATGGATTATTGCCTCGGTGTACCGGCGGGCCGGCGACCAAGGACATCGACTGAAGGATGAGCAGCGTGTGACCGCGGCTCTCCTCGTGAACCTAGAAAGTATAGCGCCCTTCGGGATGCCAGGCCGATTCCGACCACCGAGGATGGGCCACATGCCCACTGATCGGCGAACGGACGAGCTACATTCCGTAACCCCCGGCGCCCCGGTTCCAGGTACCTGGCCGGCCGTTCCACACGAGGAAGTCGTCCGCGTCGTCTGGACCATGGCTGCCATCCAGGCGCCCAGACTTCCCCACCGCCACCGCCGCCGCCCTCGCTCGATCAGACCTGCTGGATCTTGATCTCAATGTCGACGCCGGCCGGCAGGTCAAGACGTTGCAGGGAGTCCACGGTCTTGGGGGTGGGTTCCAGGATGTCGAGCAACCGCTTGTGGATCCGCATCTCGAAATGCTCGCGGGAGTCCTTGTCCTTGTGGGGCGACCGGATCACCGTGTAGCGGTGCTTCTCGGTGGGCAGCGGCACCGGTCCGCGCACCGTCGCCTGGGTGCGCAGCACCGTTTCCACGATCTTCTTCGTGGACTGGTCCACGATCTCGTGGTCGTACGCCTTGAGCCGGATACGGATCTTCTGTGCCACTGCGGTCAGCCTCTCACTTAATGATCTTGACGACGCGACCGGCGCCCACGGTGCGGCCACCTTCACGGATGGCGAAGCGAAGGCCTTCGTCCATGGCGATGGGGTTGATGAGCTCGATGTTCAGGGTGATGTTGTCGCCGGGCATGACCATCTCGGTGCCCTCGGGCAGGGTGATCTGGCCGGTCACGTCGGTGGTGCGGAAGTAGAACTGCGGGCGGTAGTTCTGGAAGAACGGGCTGTGACGCCCACCCTCCTCCTTCTTCAGCACGTAGACGTTGGCCTCGAAGGTGGTGTGGGGGGTGATGGACTTCGGCTTGCACAGCACCTGGCCGCGCTCGACATCCTCCTTCTTGGTGCCCCGCAGCAGCGCCCCGATGTTGTCGCCGGCCTGACCCTGGTCGAGGAGCTTCTTGAACATCTCGACGCCAGTACAAACCGTCGTCTGGGTATCGCGGATCCCGACGATCTCGACCTGGTCACCGACCTTGACCACGCCCTGCTCCACCTTGCCTGTGACGACGGTGCCACGACCGGTGATGGTGAAGACGTCCTCGATGGGCATGAGGAAGGGCTTGTCAATGTCGCGCTCGGGCAAGGGGATGAACGAGTCGACTGCGTCCATGAGTTCGAGGATGTTGGCCGTCCACGCTGCGTCGCCTTCGAGCGCCTTCAGGGCGGACACGCGGATGATCGGGGTGTCGTCGCCCGGGTACTCGTACTCGTTGAGCAGCTCGCGGACCTCGAGGTCGACCAGGTCGAGCAGCTCCTCGTCGTCGACAGCGTCGGCCTTGTTCAGGGCCACGACGATGTAGGGCACGCCGACCTGACGGGCCAGGAGGACGTGCTCACGGGTCTGGGGCATCGGGCCGTCGGCCGCGCTCACCACGAGGATGGCGCCGTCGATCTGAGCCGCGCCGGTGATCATGTTCTTGATGTAGTCGGCGTGGCCGGGCATGTCGACGTGGGCGTAGTGGCGCTTGGTCGTCTCGTACTCGACGTGGGCGATCGAGATTGTGATCCCGCGTGCCTTCTCCTCCGGTGCCTTGTCGATCTGGTCGAAGGCGGTGAAGGCGGTCTTGGGGTTCTGGTCGTGGAGGACCTTGGTGATGGCCGCGGTCAGGGTCGTCTTGCCGTGGTCGATGTGGCCCATCGTGCCCACGTTGAGGTGCGGCTTGGTCCGGTCGAACTTCTGCTTCGCCATGGTTTCCCCTTAACCCTTATTCGCCACGTACCCGAGCCACGATCTCGCGTGCGATCGACTCAGGAACTTCTTGGTACGAGTGGAACTGCATCGTGTAGGTCGCGCGACCCTGGGTGCGCGACCGAAGGTCGGTAGCGTATCCGAACATGTCACCGAGGGGCACCTGGCCCCGGATGACCTGGCTCGAACCACGCTGCTCGACGCCCTCGATCCGCCCTCGCCGGCTGGAGATGTCGCCGATGACGTCGCCCATGTAGTCGTCGGGTGTGACCACCTCGACGGCCATGATCGGCTCGAGCAGGACGGGGTGGGCCAGGCGGGTGGCCTTCTTGATGGCCAACGAGCCGGCGATCTTGAACGCCATCTCCGAGGAGTCCACATCGTGGTAGGAGCCGTGGACCAGGGTGGCCCGCACATCGACCATCGGGTAGCCGGCCAGCACACCGCTCTGCAGCGACTCCTGGATGCCGGCGTCGATGGAGGAGATGTACTCCTTCGGGATGATGCCGCCGACGATCTTGTCGACGAACTCGTAGCCCCCGCCGGGGCCGGTGGGCTCGACGTTGAGGACGACGTGGCCGTACTGGCCCCGACCGCCGGTCTGGCGCACGTAGCGCTCCTCGACCTTCTCGACCGCGGAGCGGATCGTCTCGCGGTAGGCCACCTGGGGCTTGCCGACGTGGGCATCGACCCGGAACTCCCGCAGCATGCGGTCAACCAGCACCTCGAGGTGCAGCTCGCCCATGCCGGCGATGATCGTCTGGCCGGTCTCTTCGTCGGTGCGGACCTGGAAGGTCGGGTCCTCATCCGAGAGGCGCTGGATCGCGGTGCCCAGCTTCTCCTGGTCGCCCTTGGTCTTGGGCTCGATAGCGACGTGGATGACCGGGGCCGGGAACGTCATCGACTCGAGAACCACAGGGTTCTTGTCGTCGCAGAGCGTCTCGCCCGTGGTGGTGTCCTTGAGACCCATGACGGCGACGATGTCACC
>JANMRJ010000197.1:0-7131 GCA_031370985.1 Acidimicrobiales bacterium | reverse complement strand
GCGAAGGTCAGGAAGGCGGCGGCGATGAGGGCTCCGCGCGCGCCGATCACCGGCCGGCTCAGCCGCTCGAAGAGAACGAGGGCGCCGCCGAACGCAACGTTCGACACAGCCAGCGCGGCCAGCGAGAGGTTGCCCCCCGAGAGGACCGATGCGAGCCGGACCGCGAGCGGGTAGAGCGGGAAGAAGACGTAGTCGTGGAACGGGCCCTTGAGCGCTTCGGCGTGATACCCGTTCGCGGCGATCCCGACGTACCACGCCCCATCCGAGTTGGTCAGGCTGCGCAGGAGCGGCGCCGTCGAGGCGGAGGCACCCGGCACGACCGGCGTGTTGGCTTCGACCAGGAGGGCGACGACGACGAGGACGAGCCGGCTGACGACGAAGATCGCGAGAAGGCCGAGAAGGGTGGTCCGGCGGGACGCGCTCCGCCCGTCGTTCATCGATCAAGTGTAGGTGGCACACTGGCCGCCCATGACGGCCTCCACCCGGTCCCTCGCGCCCGCCACCGTGCGCTCCTCGCTGCTCGAGCGGTTCGATCGTCCGGCTCAGGTCGGCGTCGGCGTGGCCCTCGCTGCGTTCGTCGTGTACTGGCTGTCGAACCGGATGTTCGACGCGACACGGGGCGATTTCTTCTACCTCGCCGACGCGTTCCTGCACGGTCGGGTCTGGCTGGACGTCCGGCTCGGGTTCCAGGACGTGATCGTCCGGGACGGCCACATCCTCGTCCCCTTCGCCCCATTCCCGGCGATCGCGCTCATGCCGGTCGTCGCGCTCTTCGGCCCCGTCGTCACCGACCAGTGGGAGACCGGGATCAACGCCGCGCTCGCCGCGTCGACGGTCGGACTGGCGTGGTGGTTCTGTGCCCGCGTTGGCGTGCGCTCGCTCGTCGACCGGTTCTTCCTCGTCGCCCTGCTCGGCTTCTCGACCCAGATCTGGTGGGTCACGACCCGCGGCGGCGTGTGGCACACGGGGCAGCTGATCGCGACGATCCTGACCCTCGGCTGCCTGATCGAGCTGTGGGGGTCGCGCCGGGCGTGGCTGATCGGGCTGCTCGCCGGGGCGGCGTTCCTGACCCGGGCTCCGCTCGCGTTCGCGATCCCGTTCTACGCGCTGCTGCTCGCCGGTGACCGGGTCTGGGAGCCGCGGCGCTGGCCGTGGCGGGCGTGGTTCGGGCTGGCCGCCGGCGCCGTGCCGTCGCTCCTGTTCTTCTTCTGGTACAACGCCGCGCGGTTCGGGTCGCCGTTCGAGTCGGGCTACGCCTTGGCTCTGCTGCCCGATTGGCTGGAGGCCCAGCGTCGGCTCGGGCTCTTTTCGACGGCGCATATCCGGATGAACATCGACTACCTCTTCCTCAAGGTGCCGACCATCACCGATCAGTTCCCGTTCTTCCAGCCGGACGGCCTCGGGATGTCGATCTTCATCACCTCGCCGGGGCTGCTGTACGCGGCTCGTGCGCGCTGGCGCGAATCGCGCTCATGGTGGCTGGCCGGCGCCGCACTGCTCGTCCTCATCCCGACCCTGCTCTATTACGGCGGCGGCTGGCTCCAGTACGGCTACCGCTACGCGCTCGACTCGATCCCGTTCGTCTGGGCGCTGTGCGCGCTGGCGGCAGTTCGGGACGCGGACCGCCTGGCCACCGTCGGGATCGGGGGGTCCGCGATCGGGGCCGGCTGGAAGATCCTGATCATGTTCGGCGTGCTCGTCGGCCTCGGCGGCGTCTACTGGGCGTACAACCTCCATTGACTCGCAGAGCCGTCTCTCCTGACGCTGCACCCTCGCCCAGGGCAGGGATCGACTGGAACCGGGTCTTCCTGATCGTCGCCGTCGTGTCGTTCGTCTTCGTGGTCCTGCGGGCGTTGGTCTACTACGTCCTGATCCCCGATCCGTCGAACTCGATCGGCATTGACTACCAGCTGTACGTCGGGGCGGCCGAGCGCTGGCAGGCGACCGGCCAGTTCTACCAGCCGTTCCAGCTCGCCGGGCCGTACCACGTGATCGGCAACGGCGAGATCCTCTATCCGCCGATCCTCCTGATCCTGCTCCTGCCGTTCACGGTCCTGCCGGCGGTCCTGTGGTGGGCGATCCCGATCGGCCTGACGATCTGGGCGATCGCCCGGATGCGGCCGGCGCCGTGGAGCCTCGCGGTTGCCGGGGTGGTGTGCACGACCCACGCGGTCCAGGCGCCGTTCTTCTGGGGCACGCCCGTGATCTGGCTCGCGCCCGCGGTCGCCTGGGGGCTGCTCCTCGGCTGGCCTGCGGTCGCGGTCATGGTCAAGCCGACCCTGGCCCCGTTCGCGTTGGCCGGCCTGACCCGGCCGCGCGCGTTCATTGCCGGGATCGTTGGGTTCGCCCTTCTCGCCCTGCCATTCACGACGATGTGGCTCGACTGGCTGACGGCGATCCGCAATTCGGACCTCGGCCTGTTCTACGCCTACACCCAGAACCTGCTCCTCGTCGTGCCGGTCATCGCCTGGCTGGGCCGCGACGGACGCTGGCCGGCTGTGCCTCGGCCGCGGAGGACCGCCGCCGCGTCCTGAGCCTCGGTCAACCCCGGCGCGCAATCTCACCTCGCCCATCCGTTTCCGATAGCCGCATGGTGCGAGATTCGAAGTATTCGGCTAGCGGAAATGGCCGGCAGGGGTAGGGGCTGCGGCGATTTCGAGCGAGCGACGATCACGACGGACATGGGCGCGCCCACCCGGCACGCCCACGGGCACGGACACGACGCGCCGCGATGCACCGGGACGGATCCGGCCCGCCCATGGGACACTGCCCCGCGACCCCCGACCCTTCCTGGAGACTCCGTGCGCCATCCCCGCCTGGTTCTTGCGATCTTCATCCTGTCCGGCGCCGCCGGCCTGATGTACGAGGTTGTCTGGTCTCGTCAGCTGGTGCTGGTCTTCGGCAACACGACCCAGGCGGTGTCGACGATCCTGACCGGGTTCTTCGGCGGGCTGGCGATCGGGTCGTTCGTTGGTGGACGGCTGGCCGACCGGGTCCGCAATCCGCTCCGGCTGTACGGGCTGATCGAGATCGTCCTTGTCGTGGTCGTCCTGCTGACGCCGGTCACGTTCCGGCTCCTGCACGAGGTCTATCGCGGGGTCTTTCCGTCGATCGAAGGCCAGCCGGTCGTCCTTGCCCTGATCCGGTTCGCGCTCGCGGTCCTGGCTCTCGCGCCCGCCACCGTCCTCATGGGCGCGACGCTGCCGACATTGACCCGGCAGCTCAGCCGCGACCGCCACCTGTCCGCCGCGTTCGGGCGGCTGTATGCCGCGAACACGTTCGGCGCGATCGTCGGGACGCTTGCCGCGGGGATCGTCCTCATCGAGCTGTTCGGGCTGACCGGGACACTGGTCATCGGGGCGGCCTGTTCAGCGACCGCGGGCGTGGTGGCGCTCCTGCTCAGTCGCGGCGCCGAGGTCGATGACGTTCCGGCCGCCGCTCCGCCCGTGCGCTCGGCTCGATCCCCGGCGCAGTCGGGGGCCGAGACGCGCCGGCCGACCCTGGCCCTGCTGCTGGCGTTCGCGTCCGGCCTGACCTCGCTCGGCTATCAGGTCCTGTGGACAAGGCTGCTGTCGTCCGGGACCGGCAACTCGACCTACGTCTTCACCCTGATCCTCGGCATGTTCCTGATCGGGATCACGTTCGGGGCCTACACGTTCTCGACGCTCCGGCCGTATCTGCGCAACCTCGTCGGTGTCATCGCCGGTGCCCAGGTCGTCGTCGCCGCCCTCGCGATCGGCGGGCTCGTGCTCGTCATCGGACATCCCGCGGTCATCGATCCGGGCAATCCGTTCGCCTCGGTCGGGGCGATCCTGACCCCGATCGTGCTCGTCGTCCTGCCGGCCACGATCGTGATGGGCTTCACGTTCCCGGCCGCCTCGACGCTCCTCGGCGATGACCCGGCCCGGGTTGCCGCCAATGCCGGCCGGCTGCTCGCAGCGAACACTGCGGGAGCCATCAGCGCGACATTCGCGATCCCGTTCTTCGTCATCCCGGCGGTCGGCTCGCCCAACGCGGTTGCCCTGCTCGCGCTCGTCAACGTCGGGACCGGGGTCGCGCTCGTCGCGAGCCGCTCCGGCCGCGCGTCGGTGAGCCTGACGACCCGCGTCGGCACCGCCGCCGCCGCGCTCGTGGTCGCAGTCGCGATCGTCGCCGGGCTCGCGCTGCCGGGCACGATCGTCGACCCGAGCGTCGCCCGGATCCACGCTTCGGGAGCAACCCTCTTCGCGAGCCACGAGGACGAGATCGCGTCGGTCCAGGCCGGGGCCACGGTCACGGCTCAGCTGTGGGTGACCGGAACGGCGATGACCCTCCTGACGGTCGATGCGAAGCTGATGCCCGTCCTGCCGCTGATGCTCCGACCGCAATCGAAGACGGCGGTGACCGTCGCGTTCGGGATGGGTTCAGCGTTCCGGGGTGCTCTGATCGCCGGCCTGAAGACCGAGGCGGTCGAACTCGTGCCGTCGGTCCCGGAAATGTTCCCGTACTTCTACCCGGATGCGGCAGCCGTCCTCGCGAATCCGGACGGCAAGGTCATCGTGACGGATGGCCGGAACCACCTCGAGCTGACCACCGAGACCTACGACATCATCGTGACCGACCCGCCGCCGCCGATCTTCAGCTCGGGCGCCTCGGTCATCTCCTCGCTCGAGTACTACCAGGCCGGCCACGCCCGCCTGAACCCCGGCGGGATCATGATGCAGTGGGTCCCGTACGGCGCCTCGATCGACGAGTTCCGGGCTCACGTCCGGACGTTCCGATCGGTCTTCCCGCACGTCTTGATGGTGTTCGGGCCGGGCGGCTACGGGATGTACATGATGGGCTCCGACAAGCCGATGGTCTTCGACGACGCGACGATGCGCGAGGTCCTCGGCCGGTCCGGGATCCTGGCCGACATCTCGTCGGCCTATGACTCGCCGGTCAAGACGGTCGATGCGTGGGTCGCCCGGATCAACGCCCTGCGCTGGATCGCCGACGACAAGATCGACGCGTTCGTCGGCTCCGGCCCGCTGATCACCGACGATCACCCGCTGCCGGAGTATTTCCTTCTCCGTCGGCTGTTCAACCCGAACGTGCCCCAGGCGGGTCCGGGCTACCTCCAGTCGCTCGCCCGCTGACGGCTCGCCCGCTGACGGGTCGCCGGGCGCGCTGAGCCGCGGCCCGCGCGGATCTTGATCATCGGTCGCGATTGATCCATACTATTGACACTAGTGACTCTATCGTAAATAGTATGTTCATGAGCCGTCCAGCCAGACCAGCGTTTCCGGCGACGGCCCGACGCGCCCAGGCGCTGGGAGAGCGCCTGCGGTTGGCCCGCCTGCGCAGACGATTGACTGAAGGCGACCTCGCCGCTCGCGTCGGCGTCTCCCGGCCGACGATCCGTCGGCTCGAGGCCGGCTCGCTCGCGGTCAGCTATGGGGTCCTCGCCCGGGTCCTTGAAGTTCTATCCCTCGGCGAGCAGCTCGACCTGCTTGCCCGCGAGGATGGTCTAGGCGGGCAGATCAACGATTCTCGTCTGACCCGCCCTCGGCGCCCAAGCGCCTCGACGCTCGCAGATGAGCTCTGACCCTGCCGAGCTCGTCGTCATGCTCGACGCTGCGGAGCTCGGACCGATCCGTCCGACCGGAGTCGTTCGCAGACGCCCGGGCCGACGGGCCGTCATCACCTACGAATACGCCCGCTCGTGGCTCGAATGGTCGGAAGCTTTTCCGATCGATCCTGCTCTGCCGCTTGCGTCGGGCGAGTCGTTCTTCGGCGACGGCCTCCTGCCGGGGATCCTCGACGACACGGCCCCGGACCGGTGGGGGCGTCGTCTGCTCGAACGCCAGGAAGCGAGCCTTGCCGTCCAGGAGGCACGTCCGGTTCGAGTACTCGACGACTGGGATCTCCTCGTCCGCGTCGCCGACGAGACTCGAATGGGCGCGCTCCGCCTCGGGGCGACCGCATCGGGGCCGTTTCTCGATCAACGCGGCGGCGTCCCACCGTATGCGCGACTGCGGGACCTCGAATTTGCGGCGGCGGAGATCGAGCGCGGCCCGAGATCGGGTCCGATGGATCCCGCAATCCTCTTGCTGATCGCGCCAGGTAGCTCGCTTGGCGGGGCCCGCCCGAAGGCAAATTACGTCGCCGCCGACGGCACTCTCTGGATCGCGAAATTCCCTTCTCGAGAGGACCGGCGTGATGTCGGGCGATGGGAATACCTGCTGATCACGCTCGCTCGCTCGGCCGGGATCACGGTTCCCGACTGCCGGGCCCTGACGCTGAGTCCGGTCGGAACGACCGTTGCAACACGCCGATTCGATCGCATCGGTCCAGATCGCCGCCCCTACGCGTCGGCGATGACATTGACGGGCAAGCGTGACGGAGCTGAGGCGAGCTACCTGGACCTCTCCCTGGCGGTGGCGGATCACGTCGATCCAGCGGCGATCGGCGACGATCTCGAGCAGCTGTTCCGGCGTCTGGCATTCAACGTACTGGTCGGCAATCGCGACGATCACCTCCGGAATCATGGGTTCCTCCGGGCCGTGTCCGGTTGGCGGCTTGCGCCTGCCTTCGACCTCAATCCGTCGCCGGAGTCACCAGAGCACTCTCTCGCCATCGACGAGCGATTTCATGCGCCGGACGTCGCGACGGCGATCGAGACGGCATCGTTCTACAGGCTCGGGACGGACAAGGCCGCCCGAATCGTGCGCGAGGTCGCCGCGGCGATCGGCGATTGGCGCGAAGCGGCCGGGTCCCTCGACCTTCCAGCAGATGAGGTGGAGCTGATGGCCACGGTCATCGGCTGACACGCCAGCCATCGTTCGTCGCGCGCGGCCCAGACGCTCAGCGCCGCCGCCCGCGGCACCACGGCCCGACTGCGCGTCACGTTCGGCCATCTGGAGCACGCGAATCTCGAAATGGATCATCAACGAACGGTCCATCCGAGCAGGGAGCGCGCCCACCCGACGGCTCGCCGCGAAAAATTGTCAGATGGACGCCAGGCGGTCGTAAGCCGCCCGGTTCTTGTCAAACGGACGCCATGCGGTCGGTTGGCAGGAAGTTGCCGCCAACTCGTGCTTGGGGACTCGCGGCGGCGACCGTGGACCGCGCCTTGCGACCGGGTGGGATTCATTTGGCAAGAAATCGGCC
>JANMRJ010000148.1:0-2447 GCA_031370985.1 Acidimicrobiales bacterium | reverse complement strand
GAGGTCGACAGGGTCATGATAGCGACCTGGTCATGAAAGCGACAGAGTCATGAAGGCAACAGAGTCATGAGGGCGACAAGGTCGACAGGGTCATGAGGGCGCTCGTCACCGGCGGCGCCGGCTTCATCGGCTCGACGCTGGTCGACCGCCTGCTGGCCGAGGGCCACGCGGTCGATGTGGTCGACGACCTGTCCACCGGCTCGCTCTCCAACCTGGCCGAGGCCCGGTCGACGCCCGGCTACGAGCTGACCTTCCACCGCCTCGACATCAGCGAGCCGGCTGTCATCGAACTGGTCGCCCATCGCAAGCCGGAGGTCGTCTTCCACCTCGCGGCCCAGGCCGACGTGCGGGTCTCGGTGGAGCGGCCGGCGTTCGACGCCCAGGTCAACCTGATCGGCACCCTCAACGTGCTGGAGGGGGCCCGGGCCGCGGGGACGCGGAAGGTGGTCTTCGCGGCGAGCGGCGGCACCCTCTACGGGGAGCCCGAGAAGCTGCCGGTCCCCGAGTCCCACCCGCAGCGGCCGCTGTCGCCCTACGGGGTGTCGAAGAAGGCGGCCTGTGACTACCTGGCCGCCTACCGCGAGCTGCACGGCATCGAGTACACCGCGCTCGCCCTGGCCAACATCTACGGGCCCCGCCAGGACCCCCATGGTGAGGCCGGCGTGGTGGCCATCTTCGCCGGCCGGCTCCTCGCCGGGGAGCCGTGCACGATCTTCGGCGACGGGGGCCAGACGCGCGACTTCGTGTACGTCGATGACGTGGTCGACGCCTTCGCCCGGGCCGCGCAGCGGGGCAGCGGCCTGCTGATGAACATCGGCACCGGCGTGGAGACGTCGGTGAACGAGCTCTACGCCACCATGGCCGGCGCGGCTGGCTCGGACCAGCCGGCGATCTACGCACCGGCCCGGTCCGGTGAGCTGGCCCGGTCATGCCTCGATCCCACCCGGGCCGGGATCCACCTGGGTTGGAAGTCGTGGACGACGATGGAAGCGGGTTCCCGCGAGGTGCTGCGCTGGTTCGCCGCCCGCAAGGGGTAGACGCCGCGCCGCCGCCGAGGGTGGTCCTCGTCGGCGGGCACCTGGTCGACGCGCCCGACCGCCGCCGGCCGCGGTTCCCACCCGCGCAGGTCCCCCGTGTCACTGCCGAGGTGGAGGCTGTGCTGGACCGGTGGCACGTCGGCGCCGGCACCGTCGTGATCGCCGGCGGGGCCAGGGGGGCCGACATCATCGGCGCCGAGGCGGCGCTGGCCCGGGGCGCCGAGGTCAGGTTGTGCCTCGCCCTCCCAACTGAGGAGCTCGAGCGCCGGTCCGTGGCCCTGCCGGGCACCGACTGGAGCGCCCGGTTCCGGCGGCTTCTCCTCGCCGCCGACGTCCGCCATGTGGAGGCCGGCGCCGGCGCCGGCCCGGCGAGCGACGACATCTTCGCCCGCACCAACCAGTGGATGGTCGAGATGGCCACGGCGCTGGCCGGCGGGCGCCCGCAGGCCATCCTCGTCTGGGACGGCGGGGACGGCGACGGGCCGGGCGGAACGGCCGACCTGGCGCGGCGGCTGGGTTCCCCCGGCCCAAACGAGGGGCTGGTCGTCATCGACCCGACGCCGGGGGACAGAGTGGCTGACCAGCAGTGAGCGTGGCAGTGTCGCTCAGCCGTCGCTGGAGTCAGTCGATCGTCCTCCGGGACACGACCCACTCGGTGGGCTGAGCCGTGACCCGAGCGATGTGATCGAAGTCGGCGTCGTAGTGGAGGACTGTTCGAGCAGTCGCCTCCCTGCTGCCGCGACGAGTAGATCTGGAACCTTCCTGCCCTTGAGGCCTCGGTTGGCGAGAAGTCGCTGGACCTGCTTCGCCGGCGCGAAGTGGCCGGGTTCGATCTCGACGCGTTCGAACGCCGCCAGCGCGGCCATGAGTCGGTCCCAGTCGGCGCCGCTCTGGGCGGAGAACCCGACCTCGAGGTCGGTCACCGTAGTACGAGCGAGGCCGAAGGCGTCGAGGGCCTCGAGCGTCGGCCGGGTTGTACCTCCAGAGGGAACAGGGGGGTTATCTCTCATCCAACAGGTCCGTTCGTATAGCATTCCCGCTATGTCCTGGGGTGAGGTCGAAGCCGAGGCCGAGGTCCGGGACTGGTTCTTTGGGCTCGACGAGGACGACCAGGCCCGAGTGCGTTCCATGTCGACCGGCTCGGCGAGCTCGGCCCAGGCCTCGACGAGCCCCACACCCGACAGCTCGACGGGAAGCTCAGGGAGCTCCGGTTCTCCCTGGAGGTCCGCGAAGTTCGAAGGGCGAGCGAAGCGATGCGGCGGTGCATGGCCGAAGGCATTCGGCCGACGACGAGGAGGAATGACAGGGATGGGCAAGCGAACGGGTTGGGACGACATCAAGGCGCAGAAGCCCCTCACCGAAGAGGGACGCGCCGCCTATGAAGACGAAGCCCGGATCAGCGCCTTCCGC
>JANMRJ010000147.1:0-1312 GCA_031370985.1 Acidimicrobiales bacterium | reverse complement strand
CGTGACCAAGCCCACCATCGAGGAGACCCGGGAGGCCCTCGTCGCGGGCTGGGCCGCAGACATCGCCGCTGCCACGACTGCGCCGGGCCGGGGCAGCGATGACGACATCGCCATGTTCGCCTGGAGGCGGGCCAACGTGGCCGAGCTGAACCGCCTGGGACGGGCGGCCTGGGCCGAGATGGGCAACCTGTCCGGCGCCGAGCTCACCGCCCCCGGCGGCGCCCCCTACGCCGCCGGGGACCGCGTCGTCACCCTCGCCCCCGGAGCCCGGGGCCAGCTGGTCACCAGCGAGCGGGGGAGCGTGCTCTCCGTCGATCCCGAAGCCCGGACCCTCACCGCAGCAATGGACGACGGAAGAACCCAGCACTTCGACACCGAGGACATCACCGCCGACCGCCTGGCCCACGGCTACGCCGTCACCGTCCACCGCAGCCAGGGCCTCACTGTCGACGGCACCCACGCCCTGGAGGACGGCGGAGGAAGAGAGCTGGCCTACGTGCGCAACAGCCGGGCCCGTGGCGCCACCACCCTCTACGCGGTGGCCGACGACGTCGAGATGGCGGCCGAGGACCTGCGAAGAAGCTGGAGCAACGAGACCCGCCAGCGCTGGGCTATCGACCGCCAGCCAACCGATCCCCGCACCCCCGGCTTCGGCCTGGGCCAGCCCGTCGCCACCCCCGCAGCGGTGCGCCTGGCCCACCTCATGGCCGAGCACGAGGAGCTGTCCGCCCTCATCCCCGCCCAGCCCGAGGCGGACTGGCGTATCCAGGGCCACCTCAACGGTTTGCGCAACGCCATGCACGACCTCGACGCCGACAACGCCTACGGCGTCTATGCCGGCACCCCCCTGGCTACCGCCCTCAAGGCATGGAAGGCCGTCCACTACGAGCGCACCGGCGCCGAGCTGCACAGCCACGAAGGCCCGCTCCTGCGCCGCCCCGGCTTTGCCCGGGCCGCCCGCAACGCCGCCGAGCGTGAAGCACCGCTGGAGGCCGCCTACCGGGCCATGGCCGACGCCGAGCGCCAGCGCATCGCCCCCCAGCTGGCCGACGCCGAAGCGATCGTCGCGGCCCGCGACGCCCAGGACCTGGCCCATCTCCGCTACACCCGCATCGACCACCCCGAGGTCCCCCGGCGGCTCACTTGGATCGAACGGGAGATGGACAGCCTCTCCGACGAGCTCTTCGACACCCGCATGGAGCTGGAGAACGCCATGGGCCAGGGCTGGGAGCACGCCGATGCGACCTGGGCCGACCGGGGCTACCGCCACCCCGGGCGCCCGGGGCCCGGAGTCGAGAACGACCGCTCCACG
>JANMRJ010000146.1:0-3651 GCA_031370985.1 Acidimicrobiales bacterium | reverse complement strand
CCAGCTCCTCCTTGAGCCCGTCGGGCCGGGAGGTGAGGCGGACGTCGACACCGGCCTTGGCCCCGGCATACGTCGACGCCAGGGAGCCGACCTTGGCCTTCGCGGCGGTGGCGCCGTCGAGGGAGAAGCCCACCGACACCGAGTCGTCGAGGCGCAGCCTGGCCACCGCCGCGGCGTTGGCATCATCGGCCAGCTCCAGCACGAAGGCATTGGCCTTGCTCTGGCGGACGCCGTTCTTCGACGCGCCGAGTGAGGCGTCGATCTCCTGGTAGCCGCCCTTGGCGTCCTTGAAATGCACCCTTTCGGTGTAGAGCTCGGTTCGGAACTGGCCGACCTTGTCGGTGGCGAAGGTCTTGGAGCGCTCGGTGCGGCGATCGAGGACCTCCTCGCCGGCCTTGGGCAGGGGGGGGACGGGCCCGACCGGGAACGGGGGTGCCGGCGCCTTGTCGGCCGCCTTGTCGGCCGTCGGCAGGGGCGGGGAGATAGGAGGGGTGTCGGGCGTCTTTGATGCCGACGGGGCCGCGGCCGCCGCGACAGCCGCGGCCTCCGAGGCCGGCGGGGGCTTGGGAGGGCTGGGGTCGGGTGCCGCGGTCGCCGGCAGGCCGGCACCGATCAGGCCCAATGCGACGGCAAGGACCGCTGCTCCGGCCCGAAGGCGCGTCCGGGTACTCCGCTTGCCGTAGTCGTTCACGATGGCCTTCCTGGCGAGGCACCCCGTGTGCCCGTCCACCGCGCCCTCGGCCATGGTGTGCACGCCGAATCCGCTGGAAGCGTTGTCGGCTGAAGGTCGCCGGCACTTGAGGAGAAACCCTTGTTCGCCTTCGGATTTTCGGTTCCTACAGCCCCATTCCAAGGTCGGGTCCGAAGTCCCGCTCGATGTGGCGATGGGGGCTCGGCCGATGCGGCGTGTCCTGGCTGAGGTCGAGGGCATTGGGGAAGGCACGGCTGACCAGCGAGGCGGCGCTGGGTGCCCAGGACGGGTCGTGCTGGGCCCAGTCGGCGCCGATGGCCTTCTCCAGGTCCATGCGCTTGGCGGTGAGGTCGCCGGCCAGGCTGTCCATCTCCCGCTCCAGCCAGTTGAGCCTTCGGGGGACCTCGGGGTGGATGAGCCGCACGAAGCTCTGGTAGCGGACCTTCTGGGCGTCCAGGCCGATGACCTCTGTCTCGGCCGCTTCAAGCTCGGGGGCCAGGCGGGCCCGTTCGGTGGCAGCCAGTTCCCGGTAGGCGGCTTGCAGCGGTGCTTCTCGTTGGGCGGCGTCTCGGGCCTGGCGGGCGAAGCCACCTCGGCGCAGCAGGGAGGCGGTGCGGCTCTGTGCCTCTGCTGCGGTGACCTCGTAGTGGACCTTCTTCCAGGCGTTGAGGGGAGGATGTCCCGAGTCCCGTGGAACTTCAGTGGCGGCCCCACTTGGTCAGGCGGCTACTTCCCCATCATTGCATTGGGGTGAGACAGCTCCTTTCACGTGAACTTCCAGGGCGGCACGAAGAGCAGGCAGGTGAAGGAAGCCGTTCACCCGACGGAACTGCTTCGCTGCTTCGAGCATCCCCGCCGCACACCACCGCAGGGCCATCTGCCCGTCCCTCCAGCGCTTCACGTTCGTCGAGTGGTCCCGGCAGATCTCGATCATCGACTCCACCGCGTTGGTCGACCGCAGCGTCCTGGCCAGCGTCGGCGGCACGCCGAGACGGGTGACGGTGAGGGTATCGAAGAGCCCTTCCCGCAGGCTTCCGGCCGCACCGGGGTGGCGCTTCTCCAGATCCCGGGCCAGGGCTTCGAGCGTGGCCTCCGCGGCCAGGGCGTCGGGGTCGTGGTAAGCGGCGCGCATCTTCTTGGCCACCGTCGAGGCCAGGGCCTTGGGCAGCTTCGCCTCTACGTTGCGGATCTTGTGAAGTTGGCACCGATGGACGACGGGGTGGTCGAACACTGCCTTTACGGCAGTGTTCAGCGCCTTGGCCCCGTCGAGCACGCACAGGATGGGCCGGGTGGTGTCCAGGCCCCGGTCCCGTAGCCCGACGAGCAGGTCCTTGACCACGGTGGTGTTCTCGGTGTCGCCCTCCACCAGGCCCAGGGGGTGCTTGGTTCCGTCGATACCGATGCCCAGGGCCACTACGCAGAGATGGTCGGCGAAGTGCACCCCGTCGATCATCAGCGCAACCAGGTCCAGGCCCGACAGGTCGGCGGCCAGCATCTCGGCCAGGGCGGTCTCGGTGGCGGCCACGAAGCGCCGGCTCACGGCCGACTTCGAGGTCGAGCGGGCCACGGCGTCGACCTGGGAGCCGACCGGCTCCAGGCCGGCGGAGTAACGCCGGGTCGACAGCTTGGCCATCATGCGTTGCAGGGCCATGGCGCCGAGCAGGTCGGTGGAGGTGAACACGTCATACGCGGCCACCGGGAGCTCAGTCGAGCCGTCAGCGCTGCGCACCCGGGGGCGGCGCACCGGCACCCGGCGCCCGCCGAGGGTCACCGACCCGTCCTCACTGCCGTGGCGGACGGCGGTGCGGTCGGGATCGTGCACACCCTTGGGCCCGCACAGGCCGGTGACGCTCTCGGCCATCATCACTTGCATCACGCCGAACCCCGCCCCGACGGCGAGGGCCAGGAGGCCCTCCTTCACCGTCTCGGCCAGATCGGCCATGGCCAGGGTCACGGTGTCGGGCATCACGAGCTGGTCGGTCGCCGCGCTCGCTGCCTTGGTCTGATAGTCCTTCTTCACTGGTGGTCCCCTTGCTGTCGGTGTTCTTGGCGAACGCCCGACTCCTACCATCTGGCAGGGATCAGGCGGGGGACCACCACCTCAAGTTCCACGACGACCGGGACAACCTCGGGGTGCCGGCCCATTCGCCGTGGGCGTTCTCGTGGTCCAGCTCATAGAGGCGGTTGCGCAGGCCGTTGCGGCGGCTCTCGGCGGCCACGTGCTCGGCGGTGGTGGGGTTGGGGGGAAGGAGGGCGGACAGGGCCTGGTGCTCGACGGCGAGCCTTGCCATGCGGACCGCGGGGGGAGCGGGCTCGGCCGGGTTGATACTTCTTGGCTCTAAGGGCGCCCGGTCGATGGCCCAGCGCTGGCGGGTCTCGTTGCTCCAGGCCCGGCGCAGGTCTTCGGCGGCCATCTCGATGTCGTCGGCCACGGTGTAGAGGGTGGTGGTGCCTCGGGCCCGGCTGTTGCGGACATAGGCCAGCTCTCTTCCTCCGCCGTCCTCCAGGGCGTGGGTGCCGTCCACGGTGAGGCCCTGGCTGCGGTGCACGGTGACGGCGTAGCCGTGGGCCAGGCGGTCGGCTCCGATGTCCTCGGGTTCGAAGTGCTGGGTGCGGCCGTCGTCCATGGCTGCGGTGAGGGTGCGGGCTTCGGCGTCGACGGCGAGGACGCTCCCCCGTTCGCTGGTCACCAGCTGGCCCCGGGCGCCGGGGGCCAGGGTGACGATGCGGTCGCCAGCGGCGTAGGGGGGCCTCCGGGGGCGGTGAGTTCGGGGCCGACCAGGTGGCCCATCTCCGCCCAGGCCGCTCTCCCGAGCCGGTTGAGCTCGGCCACGTTGGCCCGCCGCCAGGCGAACATGGCGATGTCGTCATCGGCGCCGGTCCGTTCCGTTGCGACGATGTCCCGGGCCCAGCCGGCGACGAGGGCCTCTCTCGCTTCCTCAATGGTGGGCTTGGTCACG
>JANMRJ010000119.1:0-7174 GCA_031370985.1 Acidimicrobiales bacterium | reverse complement strand
GTGGGAGCCCGCGCCGGCGACTGACGGGCCGCAGCCCGCACGGGCTGCGTCAAGGTATGGAATGCCAGCGCCGACAAGGTTGTTGGAATATCGCCATGCCTGACACGCTCACCACCAACGACGCCCGCGAGTGGCGGCTCGACGCGGCCTGCCGCGACCTCGATACCGCCATCTTCTTCCCCGACACCAACGACCAGGTGGCGGTGGCCAAGGCCGTCTGCGTCAGCTGCCCGGTGCGTGAGGCCTGTCTCGAGTTCGCGGTCGTCACCCGCCAGGACGACGGCGTCTGGGGCGGCCTCGACGAGAACGAGCGCCGGCGGGTGCGCCGGCGCCGGCAGGAAGCAGCCCGAAAAGCTGCGTGACCGGCCCGGGAGGCCGGTCCAGTAAGCACTCGCTGGGACACTCTCCCGAAGGGAGTGTGAGCCAGTGACCGGCCCGGCCGCCCGTAGGCTGGGTGGCTCCATGACGGCCGCCGACCCCATCCCGCCCACCATCGAGTGGTGAGACGGTGCTGTCCGCATGATCGACCAGCGGGTGCTGCCTGGGCGGCTGGCCTTTGTCGAGGCCCGCACCGTCGATGAGCTGTGTGACGCTATCCGCACCCTGGCCGTGCGGGGAGCGCCGGCCCTCGGCGTGGCCGGCGCCATGGGGATGGCCCTGGCTGCGGTGACAGGCGAGGACCCCGACGGCGCCGCGGCTCGCATCCGGGCCACCCGCCCGACGGCGGTGAACCTGGCATGGGGCGTGGCCCGCGGCCTGGCCGCGGTCGACCCGGTGGCCGAGGCCGTCCGGCTCTACGCCGACGACATCGCCCGCAACCGCCGGCTCGGTGCCCATGGAGCGGCCCTGATCCCCGTCGGCGGGCGGGTCCTGACCCACTGCAATGCCGGCGCCCTGGCCTGCGCCGGCTACGGCACCGCCCTCGGCGTCATCCGGGGGGCGCACGAGGCCGGCCGACGGCCCTCGGTGTGGGTCGATGAGACCCGCCCCGTGCTCCAGGGCGCCCGGCTGACCGCCTGGGAGCTCGACCGGCTCGGCATCTCGGCCACCCTGGTCGCCGACGTGATGGCCGGGTCGCTCATGGCCGGCGGTGAGGTCGACTGCGTGGTGGTGGGCGCCGACCGCATCGCGGCCAACGCCGACGTGGCCAACAAGATCGGCACCTACGGCCTGGCCGTGCTCGCCCACCACCACGGCATCCCGTTCTACGTGGCCGCGCCGATGTCGACCGTCGATCGGGACTGCTCGACCGGCGCCGGCATCCCCATCGAGCGCCGGTCCGCCGACGAGGTCACGTCGATCGCCGGCCACCGCATCGCCCCCGCCGGCTTCGCGGTGGAGAACCGGGCCTTCGACGTGACGCCGGCGGCGCTGGTCACCGCTATCGTCACCGAGGACGGGGTGTGGCGGGCGCCCTACCGGTTCTGAAATCCGTTCCGCGTCCCTGAGGGCGTCGAAAACGTAACGTTTCCATACAGAGAACGTCAGGCGGTGGGGGTGACCTCGTAGGCGCACGAGTGGGCGCCGGCGATCATGTGGCTGACCCGGTCGACACTGGCGTCGGGGAGGGCCTGGCGGAGAAAGGCGATCTCGCTGGAGCAAGCCTGGCCGTACCGCTCGGCGACATCGAGGACGGCACAGTTGTGCTCGACGATGCGGAAGGAGCCGTCGGGGAGCGCCTCCGAGGCGGCGAGGTAGCCGTCGTCGTCGAGGATGCGGGCCAGCTCAGCGACCCGGGCGGCGAAGTCGTCGCCCACCGCGGCCAACCGCACCTGGGCGCTCTCCAACCGACGCTGGCGCCGGCGGTCGAAGATATCGTCGACCAAGGCGGGGTCGGCGTCGCCCACGTAGCCCAGCAGCTCGGTGGTCAGACCGCCGTAGGCCTTGGGGAACAGCGGCTCGGCGGCCCGGGTGAGCTGGTAGAGGTGGGTCGGGCGGCCCCGGCCCCGGGCCTCGGCCCGCCAGGTCACCAGGCCGTCGGCGCACAGTCCGTCGAGCTGCTGGCGCACCGCGCTAACGGTCACGTCGAGGCGCAAGGCCAGGTCGTCGGCGGTGGCCTCGCCGGCGTGCTTCAGGGCGGTCATCAGGTCGGTCGCGCCGGCCGGCGCTCGCAGCGTCACTGGTCCACAGTCCCCTCGGGAGTGCGCCCCAGTGAATGTTTGTTCGACCGGTCTTCCGTTGCGGTCCGCACGCCGCTGGCGAGGCCGCTCATGGCAGCAACAGGTGCAGGTCGCCGAACTCGTGCCACAGGTACCCGCCGGCCAGCGCGGCCCGGTAGGCGTCGTCGAGCATCTGGCGGCCGGACACAGCCTCCAGCATCAGCAGGTGCGACGCGGCCGGCTCGTGCCAGCCGGTCAGCAGTCCGTCGACGACCCGAATGCCCCGCTCGGCGGTGATGATGACCTCGGTCCAACCCTCGCCGGGGTGGGCCACGCCGCCGGTGTCGGCCACCGTCTCCAGGGCCCGCACCACGGTGGTGCCGACGGCGATCACCCGGCCGCCGTTGGCCCTGGTGGCGTTGACTCGGGCCGCAGTGGTGGCCGGCACCCGGAAGGGCTCAGGCGTCGGCAGCTCGCCGGTCTCGAGCGACCCCACGCCGGCGTGGAGGACGATCGGGCTGACCCCGACGCCGCGGGCCACCAGGGCGGTGATCAGCTCAGGGGTGAAGGCCCGGCCGGCGCTGGGCATCTCGGCGCTGCCCGGTTCGTTGGCGTAGACCGTCTGGTATGCGGCCAGGGGCCAGTCGTGGTCGACGTGGCCGTAGCGGATGGGCCGGCCATGGGCGGCCAGGTACTCCTCCAGGGCCTCGGGGAGGTGCAGGACCGCCACCCACAGCCGCCCGGAGCGGGGGTAGCGGGCCAGTAGCTCGACCCGCCCGCCGGCGGGCACGGTCAGGGTCTCGCCGGTGACATCGGCGTGGAAGGGCAGCGTGCCGGGCAACGCCGGCTGGCGCAGCTCGACCACCCACAGGCCGGCGGGCAGGGGCGTCGACAGGTGCAGCTCGACCACGGTGCCGTCGGGGCGGACGGCGTCGAGCGACGCCGGCAAGGTGGCCGAGGTGTTGATGACCAGCAGGTCGCCGGCGTCAAGGATGTCGGGCAGGTCGCGGAACTGGGCGTGCTCCGGTTCGACATCGGGGCGGGAGACGAGCAGGCGGACATCGTCACGGGCCAGCCCCCGGGCCTCCGGCGGCTCGTGGGCCTCCAGCTCCCGGGGGAGCTCGAAGACGATGGGCGGCCGGGCGGTGAGCGTGGCCGTCACCCGACCACTTCTCCGTCGCCTGAGGAGGGCCTGGCCTGGTAGCGGCCGCTGGGCGACCCTTCATCGATCAGATTGAGGATTCCCGGCACGCTGTCCTCGGGCCGCGGCCGGTCGGAGATGTCCTCCCCGGGGAACGCCTCTTGGTGCATCTGGGTGTTCATGTCGCCGGGGTCGACCCACCACACCTTCAGCTCCGGGTGCTCGGCGGCCAGCACCTTGGACAGCTGCTCCAGGGCGGCCTTGGACGACCCGTAGCCGCCCCAACCCTCGTAGCCCTCCACGCCGGCGTCCGACGTCACGTTGAGGACCCGGCCCTGCGGCGACTGCGTCAGCAGGGGCAGGCCCAGCTGGATCAGGGCCAGCGGGGCGGTCACGTTGACCCGGTACACGGTCTCGAAGACATCGAGGGGGTAGTCGGCCAGCCGGGGCTGGGGGCTCGGGCCGAGAAAGCTGGCGTTGTTCACGAGTAGATCGAGCCCGCCCGCCGCCGTGGCCGCCGCCACCAGCGCGGCCCGGTGGCCGCTATCGGCGATGTCGCCGGCCAGGGCCACCACCTCGGTGGTAGAGGCCAGCTCCGCGGCGGCCGCGCCTAGGGCCTCAGCCCCCCGGGCGTCGAGGACGAGGTTCCAGCCCCGGTCGGCGAGGGCACGGGCCAGGGCGAGGCCGAGGCCTCGGGACGCTCCGGTGATGATGGCGGTGGGCATGCCCGATTAGACCAAGGACAGCCTGTGTTTATTCCCGGCCCGGCGTGATTCGTCCCACAAAAGTCGGCCCTCGGCGGCGCCAGCAACGACACGGCCCGCAACCTGGCCCCCAACCTGGCCGCAGTCATGGCCCCGCCATCGTCAGCTGAGCCATTCTTTGTCCGCGGCGATGTTCGGCTAGAACGGCGGGCGCTGCGGTAGTCCAGCGGAACCAAGAACCATGTCGCTCCTCGCCGCCGTCGCCATCCTCGCCGTCGGCCTGGCCGCCGGCACCCTCAACACCATCGTCGGGTCGGGTTCGCTTCTCACCTTCCCGACGCTGCTTGCCCTCGGCTACCCGCCGGTGGTGGCCAACGTCTCCAACACCGCCGGCCTGGTGACCGGCTCGATCAGCGGGGCGATCGGCTACCGGCGGGAGCTGGAGGGTCAGTGGCCCCGCCTGCGGATGTTGGGCTTGGCGTCGCTGGCCGGGGGCCTGACGGGTGCCCTGCTGCTGCTGGCCCTGCCGGCGTCGGTGTTCCGCAACGTCGTGCCGGTGCTCATCCTCGTCGCCTGCGCCCTGGTGGCGGTCCAACCCCGATTGGCCCGCCGGCGGGCGGCGAGCGACCGCCGGCTCCGGGCCCACGGCGGCCTAGGTTTGTTCGCTGGCGTGTTCCTCACCGGGATCTACGGTGGGTACTTCGGGGCCGCCCAGGGCGTGATGCTCATCGCCCTCCTGGGGATCTTCCTCGACGACAGTCTGCAACGGCTGAACGCGGCCAAGAATGTGCTGGCCGCCCTGGTCAACGGCATCGCTGCGGTGCTGTTCGTCATCTTCGCCGATGTCGACTGGGCGGTGGCCGGCCTGCTGGCCGCGGGAGCGATTGCCGGCGGCCAGGTCGGCGCCAGGCTCGGCCGGCGCATCCCGCCAAACTGGCTGCGGGCGGGGATCATCATCGTCGGCGTGACGGTGGCTGTCCGGTTGCTGGTGCGATGACCGCCGGCAACGGGGGGGCGCCTACGACCTGGTTCGGGCGCGCTGATCGCCCCTGCCGGCCGATCGGCCGGCAACGAGGTCGACACGGGCGTACAGCGGGAGACCCGACCACGGCGTCGACCGCACGGAGCACGACCTGAGCCACCGAAGGTGGCGAGGCCGGCGCAGCCGCAGCCAGTTGCCCCGGCGTGGGCGTGACGAGGGCCATCGGCCGGGCGCTTCTTCAGACGAGCGTGCTCGCCTCGGCGTAGTGGCAGGCCGTCGGGTGGCCCTGGCCACGGTCGACCAGCGCCGGCGGCTCGTCGATGCAGCGCCGGCGCTCGGCCTCCGACAGTTCGTTGGCGAACTTCGGGCACCGCGTGCGGAAGCGGCATCCGCTCGGCGGGTTCACCGGGCTCGGCACCTCACCCGTGAGCAAGATGCGCTTGCGGCTGCGCTCGACCTTCGGGTCGGGGACCGGCACGGCTGAGATCAGCGCCTGCGTGTAGGGGTGCGCCGGCCGCTCGAAGAGGTCGTCGGTGGCCGCGGTCTCGACCATCGATCCCAGGTACATCACGGCCACCCGGTCGGCGATGTGGCGGACGACGCTCAGGTCGTGGGCGATGAAGAGGTACGTCAGGGCCAGCTGGGCCTGAAGGTCCTCGAGGAGGTTCAGCACCTGGGCCCGGATGGACACGTCGAGGGCCGACACCGGCTCATCGCACACGATCAGCTTCGGGTTCAGGGCGATGGCCCGGGCGATGCCGACCCGCTGGCGCTGACCGCCCGAGAACTCGTGCGGGTAGCGTGCCGCGTGCTCGGGGAGCAGCCCGACCATATCCAGGAGCGACTCGACCTTGCCCTCCTCCTCCAGGTTGTGGATGCGGAACGGCTCGCGCAGGATGCCCCTGACCGTCATGCGCGGGTTGAGGCTGGCGAACGGATCCTGGAAGACCATCTGCATCTCCCGGCGCAGCTCACGGAGACGGGACGGGCCGGCGGCGGTGACGTCCTCGCCCTCGAATCGGATGAGGCCCGATGTCGGCTCGATCAGCCGGAGCACACAGCGGGCCGTCGTCGACTTGCCGCAACCCGACTCGCCGACGATGGCGAACGTATCGCCGGTCTCCAGGCTGAAGGAGATCCCGTCGACCGCCTTCACCGCCCCGATGTCGTGCTTGAAGACGATGCCGGACCGGACCGGGTAGTGCTTGACGAGGTTCTCGACCTCGACCAGCGCCGTCATGAAGTTCTGTCGGTCACTGGTCCACACTCCCTTCGGGAGTGGGTCCCACTGAGTGCTTGCCGGACCGGCCTTCCGTTGCGTTCCGCACGCAGCTGGCGAGGCCGGTCACGAGGCGGCAGGAGATTGATGCCGCGCGACCTGGTCGGCGTGGTGGCAGGCCGCCAGGTGGTCGGGGCCGTCCTTGGGTTCCAGCGCCGGCACGTCCCGCCGGCACATGTCGGTGACGAACGGGCAGCGCGGATGGAACGCGCAGCCGGGCGGCACCTGGATCAGGCTCGGCGGCTGGCCGACGATGGGCTTCAGTCGGTCGGTACGCCGTTGGTCCATGCGGGCCAGGCTGTTGAGCAGCCCGAGGGTGTACGCGTGCCGAGGCCGGTAGTACACGTCGTCGATCGTGCCCAGCTCGGCCAGCTTGCCGGCGTACATGACCAGCACCCGGTCGGCGTGGCCGGCGACCAGGCCGAGGTCGTGGGTGATGAGCACGATGGCCGTGCCCCGTTCGGCTTGGAGCCGGGTCAGCAGGTCCATGATCTGGGCCTGCACCGTGACATCGAGCGCGGTGGTCGGCTCGTCGGCGAGGAGCACGAGGGGGTCGAGGGCCAGCGCCATGGCGATCATGGCCCGCTGCCGCATGCCGCCGGAGTACTGGTAGGGGTACTCCCGCGCCCGCTGGCGGGGGTTGGGGATGCCGACCTCACCGAGCAGATCGACGGCCTTGGCTCGGGCAGGGATGCGCCCCATCTTCTCGTGAGCCTGGATGACCTCGGCGATCTGGTGGCCGACGCGGAACACGGGGTTCAACGCCGTCAGCGGGTCCTGGAAGATCATTGAGATCTCCTTGCCCCGGATGGCCCGCCGCTCCTGAGTGCCGGCGACCAGGAGGTCGCGGCCCTTGAACAGGATGCGGCCCGATTCGTAGCGAGCCGGTGGCATAGGGACCAGGCCCATCACCGCCAGGGCCGACACCGACTTCCCGGACCCCGACTCGCCCACGATCCCCAGCGTCTC
>JANMRJ010000103.1:0-2295 GCA_031370985.1 Acidimicrobiales bacterium | reverse complement strand
GGCGCGGGCCATGGGCCCGGCGCTGCTGGCCAGGCCGGCCAGGCCGGCGAGGAGGGTCGACCGCACGTCGGGGGTCGTCGTCGGCCACCAGGGCATCTCCCCGAACAGGGCCTTGCCGGCGGCGAGGAGCGACGCCCACGTCGCGTCGGGGCTGGGGGCGTCTAGGGGCGTCACCCCACCATCAACAAGCCGCCTCTCCCCATCGACAAGCCGCCTCTCTCCGTCGACAAGCCGCCTCTCCCCATCGACAAGCAGGGACATGCCGTCGTCGCCGTCGCCCTGGCGGGGTGGGCGGAGGCGGCGGTCGACGAGGGCGGCCGCGGCGTCGATGCTCTGGCGCAGCCGGCGCCAGGTCGCGCCGTCGAGGGGGTGCCCCGCGGCCCGGGCCTCGACGGCGGCAATCATGCCGAGCTCGGCGACGAACCCGTGGTAGGCGCTGGCCTGCTCGCGGTTCAGGCCGCTCGGGAAGGTATTCCGCTCGAGCTCACGCTCCAGGAGGGCGGCGGCGGCGCTACGCCAGGCACCGCTCTCCGCGAACCAATCGAACGCGCAGCTGGCCACCAGCTGGCCGGCCGCCTCGGCGATCACATGGTTGTTGGCCGACGTGCCGACGCTGCGGAACGCGGCCAGGTACCGCTGGTGCCAGTGGAGCTGGCGGGCGAAGTCGTCGTTGCCCTCGAAGAGGTCGGCGGCCCCCTCCCAGCCGTCCAGCAGGCGCCGTACCCACGCCCAGGAGATCAGCCGGATCCCGAGCTCGATCCCGCTGGTCCAGTGGACCCCGGACAGGAACGGGTTCTGCTTCCACCAGTCCCGCAGCTGGCGGTCGACGACGACGGCGTACCGGTCATCGCCGGTGAGGTACCAGGCGCCGGCCAGGACCGTGAGGTGGTGGTGGCGCGAGAGCTCCCAGATCTGCTTGACGTTGCCGGTCTCCCGCTCCGAGCGGTGGTTGATCCGGAACGCGTACCGGTCCTGCGGCGCGCGCCGCCCGCTAAGGGGGTCGGCGAACCAGTCGGGCTCGGTCATGTCGTCGCGGGCCAGGCCGAGGATCTCCCACCGACCGGCGGCCAGCGCATCAGCCGAGTCGACGAGGGCGGCGACTGCCGCGGCCGGGATGGTTGCCGCCAGGCCCGGGGGCAGCGGTGCCGGCGCGACCCTGGTCGACGGCGGCGGGGGCGGCAGCGGGTCTCCCGGCCGTACCTGGAGTGACGCCCAGTGCAGCCGCCGGCCGCTGTCGAGGGCGCGTGAGCGCACCTCGTCGGGCGACATGCGCCGGAGGCGCCGCCAGTACCACCCGATCCGGCTCCCGCCTGCGGTCCCGCCGGGCGGACCCCCGCCGGCGGGGACGGCGCCGGCCTGCCGACGGCGCGCTGGCGTCACATCCGTTGCGGCTGGCCCGTCGTGAGGCTGGCGGTGACCGCCAGGGTGGCCCGCGTGGTGTCGGCCAGGCAGTTCAGGCTGATCGGCATCGATGCACCGGAGCGCACCGCGGCCAGGAAGGCATGCACCTCGGCCGCCTGGCCCTTGTCGATCGAGGTGAACGACCGGCGGGACCGCGTCCGCCGCCCGCTCCAGGCGGTGGCCCGGCGGAAGTTGTCAAGGCGGGCCGAGCGCCCGCCACCGGAGACATCGATCGTCTCCTTGGGGACCCTCGGGTTGCCGCCGATGAGGTAAGCGATCGACGCCACGGAGCCGTCGTCGTAGCGGATGTCGACGATCGCGTCGTCCTCATCCGGCGTTCCAGTGGCATGGACCAGGCTGGGCCGAGCTTCTCCGAACCACCAGGAGGCGGTGTCGATGAAGTGGCCGCCTTCGCCCTCGAAGCGGGTGCCCTCACCCTCGATGTTCCGGTACCAGCTCGTACGGTCCAGCGGGCCGGCATTCACCAGATAGCGGAGGATCGTGGGCCCCTGGACGCGACCGAAGCTCTGGCGCATCGAGACCAGCAGCGGCGCGAACCTGCGGTTGAAACCCACCATGAGGCGGTCGTTGCCGGTGCGGGCCACCGTCTCCAGGATCCGGGTCAGTTGCTCGGTGGACAGCGCCAGCGGCTTCTCGACGAACACCGCCTTGCCGGCTTCGAGGGCCCGGCACACCAGCTCGGCATGGCTGCTGTGGCGGGTGACGACGAAGACGGCGTCGATGGTCCGGTCGTCGAGGATGGCATCGGGGTCCGTCGACGCCTGGTGGAACCCGAACCGGCGCTGCCCGTTGGCGGCGGAGAGCGACGTGGTGGTGGCCACGTGGGCCAGTTCCACGCCCGGGTCGTCCTTCAGGTGGGGGAGGAGCATGGAC
>JANMRJ010000063.1:0-1717 GCA_031370985.1 Acidimicrobiales bacterium | reverse complement strand
CGGCGATCACCAGGCCCACCGGTGCAGTCGAGGCGCCGGCGCTGACCGCCACCGCCGCGCTCCCTCCGGCCACGCCAGCGCCGGCCGCGGCGGCGAAGGCCTGGCGGAAGGCGGTGGTACGCGACCAACCCGTCGCAGCTGCGGCCGCCACGACGAGGCAGGCCGGGAAGGCGAGCGAGCCGGACTCGGTGGCGAGGGCCCAGCCGGTCGCCACCGCGCCGAGGACGGCGGCGGCGACGCCGAGGACGAGGCTCGGGAAACGAAGGCGCCGGCGGTCGGCCGTCGCCGCGCCTGCCATGGCGGCAATGGCGCCGGCGGCGGTGGCGGCCGTGGCGCCCCAGATCGGCCAACCGGCCGCCAGAGGCGTGGTGACGACGACGGCGACGACGGCCGCAGTGCCGGCGGCCAGCGGGATGGTGAGCGGCACCAGGCGGCGGCCGCGAGCGTGGGCGATGAGGAGGCCGCCGGCGGCGGCCAGGGCGAGGAGGGCGATCACTGCGGCACCGAAGGCCAGGTCGCGAGCGCTCCGTGCCTGCCCGAGCTTGGTGCCGGCGTCGGCGGAGAGCACCGCCTCCCACGGGTCCGCCAGCCACGGGTCCGCCAGCCACGACAGGGGGGTGGCCACTGCCTCGGCCACCGGCTCCAGCAGGCGGAGGACGCCGAGGCCGACGGCAGCCGCCGCCGCGTAGAGGCAGCCCGGTCGGACCGCCTCCGGCAGCAGGAGGGCGAGGGCGATGCCGGCCGCGCCGAGGACCGCGACCGCGGCGAGGAGCGAGGTGGGTTGCGTCCACGCTGCGGCCAGGAGCATGGTGACGGCACCGAGGAGGCAGCCGGCGCCGGTGGCGACGAGGGTGTCGCGCCGGGCCCGGCTGCCCGGGCCCACGGTGAGGGCGGCCCCCGCCGGCGCCAGGGCCATGGCGGCGAGGACGGCAGCCAACGGCGCCGACACGGTGCCGTTGCCCAGGACGAAGGCGTCGCCGACCAGCGACAGGGCCGCCGCCTCCATGAGGGCGGCGCCGCCCCCGAGCACGACAGCCGCGGCGAGCCACGCCCGGTTCCGCCACAACCGGCCGGCGCCGGCGGCGAGGGGGGCGGCGACGAGGGCCAGGCCCAAGGCCAGGGCCCAACCCTCGTCGGCCACATGGGTGAGGGCGAGCACGGCGGCGACCTGGATGAGCATGGCCGCGGCCACCGCCTGAATCCGGAGCCACGGAGCGGCGGCCGTGGCCAAACCGGCCGCCATCGCGGTTCCGATCGACCACCACAGCGTCGCCGGCAGGCCGCCGGCCACGCCACCCCGCCGGAGGGCGAACCAGTCGACGAGGAACAGGGCCAACGTGAGCCCGCCCAGGGCCTCGGCCGTCGCCGGGAGGCGCTTGAAGGTGGCGCCGGCGGCCAGGGCGGCGAGGACGGTCATGGCGACGAGCAGGGCGGCCCGCCCGCCGTCGTCGAGTCGCCTCCATGCGAAGAGAGCGAAGATCAGTGCGGCCACGGCGAGCAGGGCGGAACCGAGCCACAGCAGGACATCCCGCACGACCTCAGGCCGGGATTCGGGCGCCGGCCGGGGCCGGGCCGCCGTCGTCGAGCTCTCGCCGTCGATGGCCAGGAGCAGCTCAGCGTGCTCACGACGGAGCTCGTCGGTCTCGTGCTGGAGCGCGAACTGCTGTCTGGCGATGGCGTCGAGGCGCTCGACGATGGCCCGGAGCCGCCTGACCCG
>JANMRJ010000905.1:0-1343 GCA_031370985.1 Acidimicrobiales bacterium | reverse complement strand
CCCCCGGTCGTCGCGTCGTGGCCCAGGTAGGTCGAGAACTCGTCGTGCAGTCGCGGCGGCCCGCCTGGCCGGCCCGCAGGGCCGCCTCCATGCGCACCGTGTCCTCCACAGCCCCCAGCGATAGCCGACCAGGGCACGGCTGCGGACGTCGATGAAGGCGAACAGGTAGGTCTTGCGACCGGCCACGGCCGGGCCGTGCAGGGCGTCGCCCGTCCACAGGTCGTTGACCTGATCGGCTTCGAAGCGACCGAAGGCGACCGGCGGGCTGCCGTCGGGACGGGTGTTCAGGCCCAGGCGCACGAACAGGCGCTGCAGCGTGCGCTCCGACGGCGACCATCCCTGCGCGGTGCGGACGATCTCGGCCACATGCGCCGCGGTCCGCCGGGGGACCTCCCGCTTGAGGGCCTCGGCCAGGTCCAGGACGGCCGCCGGCATCTTGGGCTCACAGCTCCGGGCCGTGGGGGCCAGGGCCTCGAAGCCGCCGGAGCGATAAGCGCGTATCCAGCGGTCCAGAGTGGTTCGGGCCACCCGGACTCGTTCCCAGTCGGGGCCGATGTGCTCCCGCGACGCCATCTCACGCACCATCGCCCCCCGCCCGCGCTTGGTCAGGGCCTTGTCCGCTGCCTCCCGGATGAGGGTGTAGCGGAAGAGGGCGACTTCTCTCTGGCGGTCGTTCAAGGTGCCTCCGTGGTGGCGGTGTCGGTCCACCGCAGAGCGTGGCGGCTCAGCCCGGCGGCGCCCAGAGGTCATTTCGTGTTGCCAACAGCCGTCCTCCGGTCAGCACTGAGGCCAGCGACCACGGCGGCCGGGGGCCGAGGCGGTGCACCGCCGTTCGGGCGGCCACGCCGATGGCCTCGACGGCATCGGCGAAGGCCGAACCGGTGGGGACGACCGGGCCAAGCACGGGGTCGAGGGCATAGGCCCACCGGGTGAAATGGGCCCGGACGGCCTCAGCCGCCAGCCCGAAGCAACGGAGCCAGCGCCGGACCTTGGAGGGTTGGCGGTCGAGATCGGCGGCGATGCGCCGGTGCCCCGTGCCGCCCGCCTTGGCGACAAGGGCCGCGCCGATGACGCCGACATCGTCACTGCGGCGGAGCAGCATGTCCTCGGGCAGCAGCACGTGCGTGGCCCCACAGCCAGCGCAGATGCCACGCCGGGGTCGGAGCCACTCCTCCGACCTCAGCCGGTGGAGGATCCGGCTGCGGGACGACGGTGCCGGGTGGGTGCACGGTCTGGGCAACCCAGCCCTGGTCGCTGTTCCCGGCTGCCCGGAAACGAGCCGGCGCTCAACATTCTCGGCCAGGTGCCGTAGGCGGTCGTGGATGACGACGGCGCTGACCTAA
>JANMRJ010001217.1:0-9711 GCA_031370985.1 Acidimicrobiales bacterium | reverse complement strand
CGAGCTGGGCTTCGAGGCCCTGGGCGTCACCGGGGGCGAGCCCTTCCTCCGACCCGACATGGCCGAGACGTTGGCCGCCATGGCCGCCGTGCTCCCCACCGTCGTCCTGTCCAACGCCACCCTGTTCAGCGGCGATCGCCTGGAGCGGCTCCGACCCCTGGCCGACCTTGACATCGCTGTTCAAGTGTCCCTCGACCGGGTCGAGGCATCGGCGAACGACGACCTGCGGGCGCCCGGCAACCACGCCCGGGTGGTCGAGGCCATCCCCCGGCTGGTGGATGCGGGCATCCGCGTGCGCATCGGCACCACCCTCAACCCCGACGCTGAGATCAGCGACACCGAGCAGGCCCGCCTCTGCGCCCTCCACCGATCCCTGGGGGTCAGCGACGAGGACCACGTGGTGCGCCCGGTGGTGCGCCGGGGCCGGGCCGCGGCCGCCGACATGGGGATAGCAGCCACCGTTTCCGACCTGGCGCCCGAGTTGACCATCACCGTCGACGGCGCCTTCTGGAGCCCCTTCGGCCCCACCGTGCGAGAGGGTCGCCTCGACACCGACCTGCTCGTGACCCGCACCACCAACCCCCTGTCCGTCCCGGCCTCGGCCCTGGCCCGCCTCGTCCAGGACCGTCGGCCCGGCAACGACGCCCGTCTCGGGATCCGCTGAGCATGAAACCCCCCTGGCCCGGTCGGGCTATCCAGAAGGAGCCATCATGACGACAACGCCGACCGCCGATGCTGATGACGATGTTGCCGCCGACGTTGTTGCCGCCAACGAGGCCCGGCTCGGGCGCGGGCTGGCCGTCATCGGCTCCTTTTCGGGGTGACCTTCCTGACCAACGGCCTGGCCAAGCTGTTCGACCTCCACCGCATCGAGATCGGTCCTTACGTGGCCAACCTCATGGTGTTCCAGCAGTACAACCTGATCCGTCGTTCGTCCGCCCTCGACAACGTCGTCGCCGGCTGCCTGGCCGACGTGGCCCGGCTGGCGGGCGCTCAGTCGCCGGCCCAGCCCCACCCATCGGCGGCTGGCGGCCGAGTGCCTGGACCGGGTCGGCCTCGCCGACTTCGCGTCCTGCCGAGCCGACCGGCTGTCGGGGGGCCAGCAGCAACGGGTGGCCATCGCCCGGGCCCTGGCCCAGCGGTCCAGGGTCATCCTGGCCGACGAGCCGGTGGCCAGCCTCGACCCTGCCTCGTCGGCGGCGGTGCTCTCGGCGCTGCGCTCGGTAGCCACCGACGACGGGATCGCCGTCGTGTGCAGCCTCCACCAGGCCGGGCTCGTCGCCACTTTCGCGGACCGGGTCATCGGGCTACGCAAGGGGCGGGTGCTCTTCGACGCTCCGGTCGCACACTTCGACGAGCAGGCCCAGGGCCTTGTCTACTCCCGCCACGCCGAATCCGCGCCATCGTGGCCCTCGGGCCGGCGTTGACCTTGAGCGCGGACCCTCCGACCTGGTCGACATGGCGGGAGGCGCCCGCCATCGTCCTGCACCGCCTGCGCAGGACGGTGACGATCGCGCTGGTCGTCGGGACCGTGCTGTTCTGCATCAATCAACTCGATGTCGTGATCCGCGGCGACGCGACCACGCTCGTCTGGCTGAAGGCAGCCCTCACGTACGTCGTGCCCCTCATAGTCTCGAACCTAGGCGTCCTCACGGCCACACGACGTAGCCCAGACGTACCGCAGTGACCGTGGTGCAAAGGGGCCGCACCGGCGGTGTCATCGGCCATCGATCTCGGGATAGGTTCGGGCGGTGGACGACTTCCTCTCCGACATCGAGACGCTGCGACGCAATGCCCGTGCCCACATCGCCCGTGGCCCGATCACGGAGGCCTATGGGGCCGACCTGGAACGGGTGATCGAGGTCCTCAACGAGGCGTTAGCCACTGAGCTGGTCTGCGTGCTGCGCTACAAGCGCCACTACTACATGGCCGAGGGCCTGAACTCCGGCCCGGTGGCCCAGGAGTTCCTCCAGCACGCCAACGAGGAGCAAGGCCATGCCGATCGCATCGCCTCGCGCATCGTCCAGCTCCAAGGCGCACCTGACTTCAATCCCGCCACCCTGGTGGCCCGCAGCCACGCCGAGTATGCGCCCGGCACCGACCTGGTCGACATGATCAAGGAGGATCTCGTTGCCGAGCGGGTGGCCATCGCGTCCTACCAGGAAATCATCCGCTGGCTGGGCACGGCCGACACCACCACCCGACGCATGCTGGAGGACATCCTCGGCGTCGAGGAGGAGCATGCGGATGACCTGCTGAACCTGCTCAAGGAGCTCGGTCAACCGTCCTGAGCGCCGAACGGCGTTGCCGCGGCAATCAGATGGGCGGCGGTTCCATAGTCCCCGGGCGGGAGCTGTGCTCAGCGGGCCAGGAAGGCCAACAGCGCGTCGTTGAACTCCGGGGCATGTGATGCGTTGATCCCGTGGGGGCCGTCCTTGATGACCACGAGCTCGCTACCGGCGATCGCTTCGGCCGACCGCTTCCCGCTCACCTCGAAGGGGACGATGCCGTCGGAGTCCCCGTGGATGATGAGGGTAGGGAGGGTCATCTTGGCCACGTCGTCGCGGAAGTCGGTGCGACCGAAGGCGGCGATGCAGTCGAGTGTGCCCTTCGGTGACGCGGCGGCGGCGATGTCCCGGGCGTTGGCTCGCTCCGACTCGCTGACCTTCAGTTCGTTCCCTGCGGTGAAAAAGTTGGTGGCGAACTCGTCGAGGAACGCCAGCCGATCGGACTTCACGCCCTCCTCGAATTGGGCGATCGTCGCGTCGTCGAGTCCGCCGTCGGGATTGTCGGCGGACTTGTAGAGGTACGGGGGTACAGCAGAGGCGAGCACCGCCTTGGCAACCCTGTCGGTGCCGAAGGCGCCGATGTAGCGCGCCACCTCTCCCCCGCCCATCGAGAAGCCGACCAGGGTGACGGCCTGAAGATCGAGATGCTCCAACAGGGCCTTGAGGTCGGCCGTGAAAGTGTCGTAGTCGTAGCCGTCCTGCGGTTGCGACGACTGGCCGAAACCGCGACGGTCGTAGGCGACAACTCGATGACCGGCTTCGACGAGCGCCGGCACCTGGTGTTCCCAGGACTGCCCGCTGAGCGGCCACCCGTGAATGAGGACCACCGGGCTACCGGCGCCGACATCTTCGTAGTGCAATTCGACCGGACTGCCGTTCTCGGTACCGACTGTCACCTTGGGCATCTGACCTCCGCGTGTGTGATCACGTACGTCAAAAAATACGTCACCCTCGGCCCTGTCGGATGGCGGCCGGCGCTATGGGCGCGTGAGGCCCGTCTCGTAGGCGTAGATCACGGCCTGCACTCGGTCTCGCACCCCGAGCTTCATCAGGACTCGCTTGACGTGGGTGCGTGCCGTGGACTCCTCGACCACCAGGGCGGCGGCAATCTCGCGATTCGACATGCCCGTGGCGATCAGGCCCAGAACCTCGCGCTCGCGGGCCGTGAGCGCGTCGAGGTGGGCTGAGTCTCCGAGTTCGGCAGGCTGGCGGGCCATCCGATCGATGACCCTGCGGGTGACCGACGGAGACAGGAGGGAGTCGCCGGCGGCAATCGCGTGGACGGCCGCTATCAGGTCCTCGGGCCGGGTCCGCTTCAGGAGGAATCCCGATGCGCCAGCCCGGAGTGCCCCGAAGACGTAGTCGTCCTGCTCGAAAGTGGTCAGGATCAAAATCCTGACCTTCGGCGCCTCTTTGGCCAAAAGCCGGGTGGCTTCTATCCCGTCGAGGTCGGGCATGCGTACGTCCATAAGCACCACATCCGGCATGAGTCGCCGGGCCTGCTCGACTGCCTGGCGGCCAGTCGCGGCGTCGCCGACGACCTCGATGCTGGGATCTGCAGCGAGTAGCTCGGCCAGCCCGGCCCGCATGAGGTCGTCGTCATCGGCGATGAGTACTCGCGTCATCGGGCCGCGCCGGCGTAGGGAAGACGTGCGTGCACTTGGAACACTTCGTGGCGCGCCTCCGCAGCGAGGGCGCCGCCCAAGAGGCGCGCCCGCTCCCGCATCCCCACGAGCCCGTGGCCTCCGCTGGTACGAACCGAGGCCCCGGGTGGAATGTCGTTCGTCACCAGCACCTCCAATCCCTCGTCGCCGAATGCGAGCTCGACCCGTGCCGCACCTGTCCCGTGCCGGGCGGCGTTGGTGAGGGCCTCCTGGAGAATGCGAAACGCGGCCTGGTCTGACCCGCCGGTAAGAGGACGGGGCACCCCAGAAGTAGTGAGGGCAACCGCCAGTCCGGATGCGGTGTGCTGGGCCACCAGCGTGTCGAGAGAAGCCAGACCCGGCGGCGCCTCCACCGCGTCCGCGGGGGAGCCGACGCGCAGCGCTCCGACAAACTGGTCGATCTCTGCCGCGGTCTGGCGCGCCAACTCCTCGATTGCCTCCAGTGCGGCCACCGAGCGCTCCGGGTCGTGGCGGAGCCGGGCTGCGCCGGCGCGGACCACGATCACATTGATGGCGTGGCCGGCGGAGTCGTGCAGGTCCCGGGCGATCCGGGCCCGTTCCTCGGCCACCGCCAGCAGCCGTTCCCGCTCTGCGTCCCGCTCGGCACCCGCCGCCCGCTCTCGCAACTCGGCCAGTTGCTCCCGGCGGAGCCGGGTCCGTTCGCCGGCGAACCACGCCACGGCCCACGCCAGCGCGGTGTGGCCGACATCTATGCCCGGGCTGGCCGCCTCGGCGGTGAGTGCGGCGGTGAGCGCGGCGGCCACATAGGCGACGAACAGGCCGACGACGACGACCGTGGCCAGCCAGGTCCAAGGCGTCGCCTGGTCTCGGCTGGCGGCAAGGAGATACAGGGCGACGGCGGGACCGATCGGCAGCCCCGGCCCGTAGTCCAGCCCGGCCAATGCCACGCTCGTCGCGGCAGTGAGGACGAAGACCCCCATCGGGGCCCGCCGCCAGGCGGCGACCGGCACAGCCGACAACGCAACCAACGCCGCCCCCCACGGGTCGAGTGCTCCCCAGCCCGTGTGAGCGAACCGGCGAGCATCCGTGACGGTCGCCGAGAGGGCCAGTGAGCCAACCAGTACGACGATGGCGACGACGGCGTCGACCGGCGTCGGTCCTCCGGGTCTGACTCGGTGCAATCCAGCCTTGACGCGCATGTCGAAGCCGAGGGTACCGGCCACCAGGCGCCGGCGAGTCCCCCCAATTGATGACACGCGTACGCGAAATGACGACGCCGAAGTTCCCCCTTCTGGGCGATTCGCCCCGGGTGGCCAATCCCTACGGTCATAGGAGTGAGCGAAGCGCCCGCCGGAGGAGGTCCGGTCGTCGAGGTCCGCGGCCTGACCAAGCGCTACGGCGATATCGCGGCCGTGAGGGATGTCACCTTCTCCCTCGAGCCGGGCACGGTCACGGGGTTTCTCGGTCCCAACGGGGCAGGCAAGACCACGACCCTGCGCCTGCTGCTGGGTCTGGCCGAGCCGACCGCCGGCCAGGCCCTCGTCCTCGGCCGGCCCTACGCTGAGCTCGATCAGCCGTGGCGCTGCGTTGGCGCCGTGCTCGAATCCAACGATTTCCACCCCGGCCGCACGGGCCGGGACCACCTGCGCGTCCTCGCTCTGGCCGCCGGCCTGGCACTTGGCCGGGTCGACGAGGTGCTGGGGCTCGTCGGGCTGGCATCTGCCGGCGGCCGCAGGGTCAAGGGCTACTCGCTCGGGATGCGCCAGCGATTGGGGCTGGCCGCCGCCCTCCTCGGCGACCCCGAGCTGCTGGTGCTCGATGAGCCGGCCAACGGCCTCGATCCTGTTGGCGTGCGCTGGCTGCGCGGCCTGCTCCGGGGCTTCGCCGAGCGAGGGGGCACAGTGCTGGTGTCAAGCCACGTCCTGGCCGAGGTGGCCCAGAGCGTGGACCGGGTCGTGATCATCGACGGCGGCCGGGTGGTGGCCGATGCGCCGGTGGCCGCTCTGGCCGGTGATGGTCGCAGCCTGGAGGACGTCTACTTCGAGCTCACCGCGGGCGCGGCCTCGTGAGAGCCCAGTTCCGCTCCGAGATGGCCAAGCTGACCTCGACCCGGACAACCGCCGGGTTGGCCCTGGGTCTCGCCGGCATCGTCGTGCTGGCGGTGGGCCTGCACGGCTATGGGCTTCCCGCGGCCAACCTGGGATCCTCGTCTGAGCAGCTGAGCTTCCTGATCGGGTGGGGCGCGGTGCTCGCCAATCTGTTCGCAGGTTTGGCCGGCGCACTGTCGTTTACCGCCGAGGTCCGCCACGGCACGATCCGCCCCACCCTGATGGCGACACCCCGCCGGACCCGGGTCGTACTGGCCAAGGCGCTCGCCGCCGGGCTGGTCGGCCTCGGCCTCGGCTTACTGGGCACGACCATGGCGGCAGGTGTCGGGCGCCTGGCCCTGGCCGCACGGGGCGTGGATGCCACCCTCGACGCCGGCCAGTACGGGCTCTTCATCGCCGGTGGCGCCCTGGCCGGGGCGCTGTGGGCAGTGGTCGGCCTGGGTGTCGGAGCGGTGGTGCGGGCCCAAATCCCGACCGTGGTGGCCATGACCGCCTGGGTGCTGTTCGTGGAGGGCATCGTGGTCGAGAACATTCCTGCCGTGGGCCGCTTTGCGCCCGGAGCGCTCGGGCAAGCGCTGGCCGGCCTGCGTCCCGACACCCTGCTGGCGCCGTTGCTAGGGGCGACGCTGCTGTCCGTCTACGCCATCGCAGCACTCGCCGCCGGCTCGGTGGCCAGCACACGCCGGGACTTCGCATGAGCGCCTTCGCGTGAGCGCCACAGACGGCTCCGCCTACCCCGGCGATGACGACGGAACCGACGGCGCCCCGGAGCCGGGGATGGGGTGGGCCGCCAAGATCGCGCTCGCCGCCGTCATGGCTGCCGTCGTGCTCATCATCGTCCTCCACCTCACCGGCACCGTGGGCCCGGCGGCCCACTGAGCGCGTCGTGAGAATCGAATCCACCGATTCCCGAGAGGAGCAGCCATGGGCCACCGAGCCCCTCATGACCCACTGGAGCGCATCAACGCTCACCGTGTCGACGAGCTGGTCGCCATCGCCCGCGCCTTTGGCGGGGTAGGCGAGGTACTGGGGGTGCGGGCTGAGCTGGTAGACGCCGAGGGCATCGACATCCACGTTGAGTCACCGACCGGCGCCACAACGGCCAGGGTCCGCTTCCTCGAGCCGGTACGCGACTATCCGGCTGGCGTCCGGGTCGCCTTCGTTCGACTCGCTCGGCGGGCAAGGGCCGTCCTCGAAGCGAGCGACACAACTGGAGAGACACGGCCATGACCGAACCCGAAATGACAGCCGGAACTTGCCCACCGCGGTGGATGCGGATCTGCGGCACGGCCGTCTTCGTCGCTGTCTTGGTGCTGCTGGGCTTCCTGCTACCACCGCTATTCGGCGTCTCCAATGCCCCGGTGGCTCCCAGTGGCGCAGGGGTGCACGGCCCGCCGACCACCGCTCCCGCGCCCGGCGGCGGCCACAGGCCGCCCGCCGGCGGCCACGTTCCACCCGGGGCCGGCGGGTGAGCTCTGCGTGGCTCGCACTCAGTGCGATCGTCGCCGGTGGCCGGCTCGTCGCCTACCTGGACGGTCTCCGTGGCGGTTGAGTCGGGTCCAAACCCGTCACGGTGGGACTGGCCCCGGCTCGTCTTCGTCGCCGCCGCGCTCTCGGCCTTGGCCCTCCTCGGGCTCAACGGCCTGCTCGTCCTACGAGCCTCGATCTTCGGCGGGATACTCAACCCAAGCGTCGTCGCCGGAGCTGCCTCGCACTTCGGAAGCCTCGACCACCGCATCCACGACGTGACGTTCGGACTGTTGTACGCGCCCGGGATCATCGGGTTGGCGGTACAACTCCGTTCCCCGATGCGCAACATCGCTGCGCAGATCATGGCCTTGGTACCGTGGGCCTCGCTGGGCCTGGTGTTCCTTCTCACCAACTACTGGGCGCCTTTCGGGACGACGTTCCAGATGTACGCCACGGCCGTCTACGGCGGGTTCACCCTCAGTGCGCTGCTGCTACACCCGGCCGGCAGCGACCTCCTCGCGTCATTCCGACCCTCCCGTGCGAGCCGGCCCATGCTCGCTCTTGTCGCTGTGGCAGCCGCGCCCCTGCTCGGGTTCGTCGCTGTCAACGTTGGCCGCCAGCGGGAGGTGGGCGCCGCCGATATCCACTGGCAGCTCGGCCACTACGGCTTCATGGCCGCCATCGGTATCACCGTCGTCGCCTTGGCTGTGCTGGCCAGTCTTCGCCCGGTCGGCTGGCGCCTCGCCGGATGGGTGGCCGGCGGGCTCACGATGGTGCTCGGCGCTCTGTCTCTGCTGTACCCCGATGCCAGTTCGAGCTTCAGCCTTCCTTGGGCGTTGGCCGCCATCGGGTGGGGTACCAGCTTGGTCGCCGTCGCCGAGAGGAGTCGCGCCAACATGGCTGGGCTGGAGGGCGCCGCGGCGAGCCGATCATCGGGTGGATGGCTATGGTCACCCACGGGCCGATGACATCGCCGCCGGTGTTCGGTACGGTTGCAGGGTGAAGCACCCGGCCTCGATCTCACGCGAAGGCCTCTGGTGGCCGCGGGCCGTAGTCGTTGCCGGCGTTGTCGGGCTGGCAGGGGTGGTCGCGGCCGGAGGCAGCGCCGCCCGCTTCGAGGTGGCGGTCCTCACCGCGGTCACCGTGGCGGGGTTCCTCGCACACGCCCGATGGCCTGGGATGCCCCCGGCACTGCTGGCGGCGTGGACCTTCAGTCCTGCGGTCGTCCTCAACCTGCGGATGCGAGGCGAGGGGACCATGTTCCTCCTCGTCGTCTCCTTGTCCTTCCTTGTCCTCGTCACACCCGACCGGCGTACCCGGCTCGTCGCCGGCGTGGTGGCGGTGCTGGCGCCGCCAATGGTTCAGGCCATCAGCCCGCAGGACTGGGGGTGGCCGTTCTGGATGATGGGCATCGGGTTCGGATGGCTGTCGAGCGAGCAGATGCGCCGCTCCAACGCCCTCGTGGCCGAGCTGGCCTCCACCCGTGAGCTCCTGGCCCACCAGGCGGTTCACGTCGAGCGCCGGCGCATTGCCGCCGAGCTGCACGATCTGGTCGGCCACTACCTGTCACCGGCCTCGTCGTCTACCGCGTGGTGCAGGAGTCGCTCCACAACACCGCCAGGCAGGCTCCGGGGGCGTCGGCCCGTGTCGCGGTGGCAGTGACGCCCGACGCCGTCGATGTCGACGTGTCGACGCCGGCCCTGCATCGAGTGCGGGTGTCGTCACAACCGGCGACGGATCACCCGGCGTTGGCCTCATCGGAATGCGCGAGCGGGTGGAGGCCGTCGGAGGCACCCTCGACGCCGGTCGGGTGCCGGGTGGATGGCGGGTCCGAGCGCACGTACCTCGAAGGGCGGTGTGGAAGGCGAAGTAGGCAGATTTCGCCGTCGTCACCTCGTCCCGGTGCCCCGGGTCGCATGAATCTGACCACGGGCGCGCTCCGGCAGCCGTTCATTGCGACTCTCGACCCACCGGCGGGCTCGGACGACGTGAGTTTCGGGAGCACTCACCCACCGCAGGACGGGTGAGGAGTGCGATCGCGTAGGGTCAGGCCGTGGGCGACCGGATCGACGAGCTGATCGAGGAGATCATCGTCGATGCCTACGGCGAGCACGAGCAGCTCTGGTCGTTCCGTCAGGTGTTCGAGAACGACGCCCGGTTCCCGTTTCGTGGCCGGGTGGTCGGCGTGGAGGTGAAGGTCATCTCGGTGGACTTCGATGG
>JANMRJ010001205.1:0-4597 GCA_031370985.1 Acidimicrobiales bacterium | reverse complement strand
TCCTGCATGGCCGCCCAGTGCCGTACCGCACCCAGGTAGTTGCCGAGGTGGATGTCGCCCGTGGGCTGGATGCCGGACAGGACTCGTCTTCTTGTAGACGATGGGACCATGGGGGGGATGGTATGCGGGGTGGGGCGGGGTCCGGCCGGTATTCTGCGGTCAGTGTCCTACGCGGTCCACACCGATGTCTACGAGGGTCCCTTCGACCTCCTACTCCACCTCATCCTCCGCGACGAGGTGGATCTCTACGAGATCTCCCTCAGCCGGATCGTCGATGGGTTCCTGGCCTACCTCGATAGCGCGGTCGCTGCCCTCGACCTGGAGCTGACCACCGAGTTCCTGGTGATCGCGGCGACGCTGGTCGACCTCAAGGCCCGCCGGCTTCTTCCGGGGCCGGTCGATGTCGAGGTCGACGAGGAACTGGCCCTGTTCGAGCAACGCGACCTGTTGCTGGCCCGCCTGATCGAAGCCAAGACCTTCCGCGACGCCGGCGGCGCCCTGGAGGCGCTGGCCCAGGCCGCCGGCCGCTCCCTGCCCCGTACCGCCGGCCTGGAGGAGCGGTTCCTGGCCTTGGCGCCCGACCTGCTGGCCGGCGTGACGCCCGCCGACCTGCTTGCGGCCTGGCTGCGGGCCTCCGCGCCGGCGCCCCCACCGCCCCGGGTCACCCTCGACCACGTCGCGCCCATCCGGGTGACCATGGAGGAAGCGGTCAACGACCTGATGGCCCGCCTGCCCGGCGCCGGCCAGCTGACGTTCCGGACCCTCACTGAGGGCCTCGTCGACCGCATCGAGGTCATCGTCCGCTTCCTGGCCGTCCTTGAGCTCTACAAGCAGGGCCTGATCGAGATCGGCCAGGCCGTCACCTTCGGCGACCTGGAAGTCTCCTGGGTCGGCGAGCCCGACTCCGTCCTCACCGGCGTCCTCGCCAGTCTGGACTCCTACGATGGATAACCCCCAGCTCCGAACTGGTGACGCCTGGTGTTCTCTGTCGCACTGGATGAACCCAGTTGGCCAGCGAGGCGGCCCGGGCGGCCACGAGGCCGAAGGCGGAGCCCTAGATGGCGTCTGAGGCGGCCCGGGCGGCCGAAGCGATCCTGATGGTGGCCGACGAGCCGGTCGAGCCGCAGCTGCTGGCCCAGCTCCTGGAACTCAGCCCGGCGCGAGTCGACGAGCTGTGCCAGGAGCTGGCCGCTGCCTACCAGGCCGAGGACCGCGGCTTCGTACTGGCGCGGGTGGCCGGCGGCTGGCGGTACCAGAGCCACCCCGACCTGGCCGCCTACGTCGAGCGGTTCGTGCTCGACGGCCAGCCGGCGCGGATGTCGCCGGCGGCGCTGGAAACCCTCGCCATCGTGGCGTACAAGCAGCCCGTGTCGCGGGCCCAGGTGGCGGTGATCCGGGGCGTCAACGCCGACGCGGTGATGCGGACCCTGTCCCAGCGAGGCTACGTCACCGAGGTCGGCCGCGACCCCGGGCCGGGCCAGGCCGTCTTGTACGGGACCAGCCGGATGTTCCTGGAGCGGTTGGGCGTGGACTCCCTCGCCGACCTGCCGCCGCTGGGCGACTTCGTGCCCGGGGCGGAGGTTGTGGAGGCGCTGGAGCGGGGGCTGGGCGCCGACGACAGGTGACAGCAGAGTTGCACGAGGGCGTGCGCCTGCAGAAGGTGCTGGCCGCCGCCGGCCTCGGGAGCCGGCGGACGTGTGAGATCCTGATCGACGAGGAGCGGGTCACGGTGAACGGAGAGATCGCCCTCCTGGGCCGGCGGGTCGACGCCGAGGTCGACCGCATCGAGGTCGATGGCCTGCGGGTGCCCGTGCGTCCCGGTCTGGTCACCTACGTGCTCAACAAGCCGAGGGGTGTCGTGAGCACGGTGTCGGATCCCCAGGGCCGGCCGACCGTCGTCCAGCTGGTGCCGGCCGAGCCGCGCGTCTTCCCCGTCGGCCGCCTCGACACCGACACCGAGGGTCTGCTCTTGCTCACCAACGACGGGGACCTGGCTCACCGCCTCACCCATCCCTCCTTCGGGGTCGACAAGGAGTACCTGGCCTCCGTCGAGGGCAGCCCGACGCCGGCCGAGCTGCGCCGGCTCCGCGAGGGCATCGACCTCGACGACGGGCGTACGGCGCCGGCCAAGGCGTCGCTCGTTGCTCCCGGCGCGGTACGACTGGTGATCCACGAGGGCCGCAACCGCCAGGTCCGCCGGATGTGCGAGGCCATCGGCCACCCGGTGCTGCGCCTCGTCCGCACCCGCATCGGCCCCCTCGCCGACCGCCGGCTGAAGCCGGGGGAGTGGCGGATGCTGGAGATGGAGGAGGTCCGGGCCCTCGAAGGCGCGGCGCTGCGGAGAACTAGGTTCGAGGCGTGACCCCCGCCGTTCGGGCCCTGCGAGGGGCGACCACAGCCGACGCCGACACCCCCGAGCAGGTCCACGAGCGGGTCGGGGCGTTGGTAAACGAGATGCTCGACCGCAACCACGTCGACAAGGATGACCTGATCAGCGTCATCTTCACCGCCACCGACGACATCACCTGCATGTTCCCGGCTGCGGCCGCCCGTGCCGTCGGCCTGGGCGACGTGCCCCTGCTGTGCGCTCGCGAGCTGGCGATCGTCGGGGGTACCGAGCGCTGTATCCGGGTGCTCATGCACCTCACCACCGAGCGGTCTCGTTCGGAGTTGCGCCACGTCTACCTGGCCGGCGCCGAGGGCCTCCGGGATGACCTCCCTGTTTAGCCAACGCGCAGGCCTGTCTAGCCAGGGGGGCGGCAGGCGGGCGGTCATCGTCGGGACGGGCCTCATCGGGGGTTCCATCGGGCTGGCGTTGCGCAAGCAGGGCTGGCACGTGACGGGTCGTGACCTCGACGCCGCCCGCGCCCTGCGGGCGCTGGACGAGGGGGCTCTCGACGCGCTGGGCGAGGACCCTGCGGCGGCCATCACGTTCGTGTGCACGCCCGTGTCGTCGATCGCCGGCGTGGCCCGTGCTGCCCTGGCCGCCGGCGGTGTGGTCACCGATGTCGGCGGGGTCAAGGGCCCGATCGTCGCCGCCGTCGACCACCCTCGGTTCGTAGGCGGCCACCCCATGGCCGGCTCGGAGCAGGACGGCATGGACGGCGCCGATCCCGACCTGTTCGACGGGGCCACCTGGGTGCTCACGCCGATCACCGACACCGACGCCGGCGCCTACACGCTGGTGCGCTCGGTGGTGACATCGTTGGGGGCCGACGTGCTGGCGCTCGCCCCCGATCGCCACGACGAGCTGGTGGCCACCGTGTCCCACGTCCCCCACCTGGTCGCGGCCACGCTCATGGCCCTGGCCGCCGACGACCCCGGCGATCAGGGGCCGATGCTGCGCCTGGCCGCCGGCGGTTTTCGCGACATGACGCGGATCGCCGCCGGCCACCCCGGCATCTGGCCCGACATCTGCGCCGAGAACCGTGATGCCATCGTCGAGGCCTTCGACCGGATGGTGGCCGCCCTGTCGACCATGCGGGACCTGGTCGCCCTCGGCGACCGGCCCGGCCTGCTCGCCGCCCTGGAGCGGGCCCGGGTCGCCCGGGTGAACCTCCCCACGCGCGTCGCTCACGACACCGACCTGGTGGAGCTGCGGGTGCCGGTACCCGACCGTCCTGGGGTCCTGGCCGAGATCACCACCCTTCTCGGCGAGCTCGATGTCAACATCGAGGACCTGGAGATCGCCCACTCCGTCGAGGGCGAGCGGGGCGTCCTGGTCCTGGTCGTCCAGGAGGCGAGGGCGGAGGGCACTCGCGTCGCGTTGGTGTCCCGTGGGTTCCACCCAACGATGCGGGTCCTGTCGTGAGCACCTTCACCGTGACGGGCGGACGACCGCTGCGGGGCCGGGTCACCGTGCCCGGCGACAAGTCGATCTCCCATCGGGCCCTGATCCTTGCCGCCCTGGCCGAGGGGACGTCGGTGGTGCGCGGTCTCTCTGACGGCGACGACGTGGCCCGCACCCGGGCCGCGGTGGAGGCCATGGGCGCCACCTTCGACGGCGACAAGATCACCGGCGGCCGCAGCCGGCTGCACGAGCCGGCCGACGTGCTCGACATGGGCAACTCGGGCACGGGCATCCGCCTGCTGGCCGGCCTGTGCGCCGGCTTCGGGTGGCTTACGGTGCTCACCGGCGACGCGTCCGTGCGCCGGCGCCCGATGTCGCGGGTGGCCGAGCCGCTGCGGGTCATGGGTGCCCGGGTGGACGGGCGAGACAACGGCCGCCTGCCCCCCCTTGCGGTCCGGGGTGGGTCGCTCCAGGGCATTGACTACGACCTGCCGGTGCCCAGCGCCCAGGTGAAGTCGGCGGTGCTACTGGCCGGCCTGTCCGCCGCCGGCGAGACCGTCGTGCGCCAGCCCGTTGTCACCCGGGCCCACACCGAGGAGATGCTGCTGGCGTGCGGCGCGGACCTCGAGGTCAGCGAGAACGGTCTCGATGTCCGCCTGCGCCCGTCGGCCTTGGAGCCGTTCGAGCTCGACGTCCCCGGGGACCCGTCGCAGGCCGCGTTCTGGATCGTCGCCGGCTGCATCGTCCCCGGTAGCGAGGTCATCATCGACGAGGTCTACATCGGCCCCGCCCGCACCGGCTTCCTTG
>JANMRJ010001181.1:0-1418 GCA_031370985.1 Acidimicrobiales bacterium | reverse complement strand
TAGACGGCGCCGGCCGCCTTGAGCATCTCGGTGCGCCACATGAGCTGGCGGCTGTCGAGGGTCCGCCACCGCCCGTCCTCGCAGAGCGTCCGGTTGGCGACCAGGACGTGGGTGTGTAGCTGCGGGTCGCACTCCCGGCTGGTGCGGTGGAAGTGGGCGCTGGCGATGAAGCCGCCGCCGTCGACCTGCTCGATGCCGTTTTCGTCCCCGGCGGGCGTAGCTGGCATGGCGCTCGACGTAGGTCAGGCCCGCCTGCACGGCGGCGGCTTCGGCAGCCTCGACCTTGCCGGCCACCTCCGGCGACGCCAATGCCCACAGGAGGCTCACCGACTTCGGCGCCGAGAAGGTCATGCCGAACCCGGCGATGCCGTCCTTGCGCATCCGCTGGCCGAGCGGCTCGCCGGTGACCGGGTGCTCGCCGTGGAAGATGACCCGGTGAACGGCGTCCACCTCAACCTCGGCCCCGGGACGAAGGCCGACCTGCTCCAGGCCGGCGCCCATCCATCGGCCCGGCGGCTCGCCCCGGCCGCTGAAATAGTCCTCGACGCCGCCGTCACGGCGGGCCACGTCGTCGAAGTAGCGGATGGCCTTCGGCGAGCTGTCGAGCGTGTGCACCCTGAGAATCGAATCGGGACTCCTCCTCGTCCTCCCCTCATAGGTACGGGTGCTACCGCGGCGCGAAAGTGACAACATTTCGGAGCTGCAGCACCAATTCCGGCGGGCAGGCAGCATCGGAGATGCCCTTGTGTCTCGCCTTCTGCGCGGCCGCTCAGGGTGGATTCGGGCCCGGGCTGGGTCATCCCACGGCCCGTTCCTGCCTGCCTACGTCAGGTACGCCCCGGCGGAAAGGTCGAACGCCTCCTCGGGCGTGCCGTGGTCGCCGCCGGATAGGAACATGGACAGCTCGTAGCTCTCCGACGCGTAGCTGTAGAAGGCGAACGTCCAGCGGTCGGGATCGCCGTTGAAGCGGAGCCGGCAGAGGTGGACGGGCGTGTCCCGCGACCGAGCCTGGTACTCCTCGGCCGTCTCGTCGCCAGGACCGGTCGCGCCCGCCGGCAGCGGGTCGGGGTCCACAAAGGCGTCGATGTAGCAGAACTGGCCGCGGAAGCGGATCCCGAGCTCCCGGTAGCGGCCGGCGAAGTGCTCACGGGCGAACACCTCGATCCGCCCCGCGGTGCCCATGCGAACGTGCTCGGGGATCTTCATGCCGCCCGAGTGCGGGCTGTACATCCATACACCCTTCGGCATGGCCAACCTCCCCCCGATCGAAGGTGCTCTCTCTACCACCCGCCGAGCGGGATCCGCGTGTCGCCGGCGGCCCGTCGGTATCCTCGCCGCCGTGCCCGACGCCTGCCTTGAACTGAAGGTCCCCAAAGCCCTGCGCGACGAGGTCGCCCAGGTCTTCGCCCTCACCAACG
>JANMRJ010001178.1:0-2152 GCA_031370985.1 Acidimicrobiales bacterium | reverse complement strand
GACCGGTCGGGCAACTGGTCCGGTCTGGCGGACGTTCGCCGGAGCGTCCTTGACCGCCGGCAACAGGATGGTGAAGGTGGTGCCCTGGCCGGGTGCACTCTCAACGGACACCGACCCACCGGCCTGCTCGATGGCCGCGTGGGCCGTCGCCAGTCCGAGCCCCGTTCCCTTGCCGGGTTCCTTCGTCGTGAAGAACGGCAGGAAGATCCGATCTTGCGTCGCGCCGTCCATCCCGAAACCGGAGTCACGCACGGTGAGGCGCGCGTGGTCGGGGCCCGCTGCCATCTTGCCCGGACCGACCCGCCGCGCGAGGCGATCCACGCCGATCGACAATTCGCCGCCATCGGGCATGGCGTCCCGGGCGTTCACCGCGAGATTGATGATCACCTGCTCGAGCTGGGCCCGGTCGATGAGCACGAGCGGGCCGTCCGACTCCGTCCAGGTGGTGAGTCGGACGTGTTCGCCGAGCAGTCGGCGGAGGAGTGCTGCCGTTTCCTCCACCACACGACTGAGGTCCAGCACGCGCGGCTCCACCGGGCGGCGGCGCCCGAAGACAAGGAGCTGGGCGGTGAGGGCCGCCGCGCGACTCGTCGCGGTCTCGATCGCCGCCACATCTTCGGCGCGTGGATCCCGCTCGGGCAGCGCCGCACGGAGGAGCTGGGCATGTCCACCAATGACCGTGAGCAGGTTGTTGAAGTCGTGGGCAACGCCCGCCGCCAGCTGGCCAACGGCCTCCATCTTCTGCGCCTGGCGCAGGTCGTCGGCCACCTCCCGCTGCCGGGTGATGTCAAATCGGAAGCCCTGGGCCTGAACCGGCCGACCGGTCTCGTCTTGGACAACGACCGCTTCATCGAGGATCCAGATGGTCCGGCCATCTCGGTGGATCATGCGGTACTCGCAGGTGAACAAGCCGCCGTCAGCCACGTGCCTGCGGTGACGCTCGAGCACCATCGAGCGATCATCCGGATGGATCCGGGCAGTCCACAGACCGGGATCGGCGAGCCACTCCTCTGGTGTGTAGCCGAGTTGCTGCTCGATCTGCGGGTTGACGTAGATCAGCGTTCCTGGGTCATCGAGGGCGGAGATCTCGATGACCGCCGGTAGCCGGTCGACCAGCGTCTGAAACTGAGCCTGGAGTACCGCCAGCTCACGGGCTCGTTGTTCCTGGTCGGCGGCGTGGCGCTCGACCTGCTCGTACAGGCGGGCATTCTGGAGCGCGGCCGCGATCTGGCCGGCCACGGTCTCGAGCAGCTGGCGGTCATGGTCTGTGTAGGCATCGGGGAGCGGGCTCTCGACGTTGATGACGCCGACGACAGCCTGGTCGATCCAGATCGGGACGCACAGCTCCGAGCGGATCTCCGGCCGGACCGACAGATAGCGCGGATCCGTGCTGACATCGCCGATCAGGGCCGCTTCCCCATGCTGCGCGACCCAGCCGGTCACCCCTTGCCCAAGCCTCGGCTCCAGGGACGCCACATACGCCTGGTCGGCGGCGACGAACTCGGCATCGCGCCCCTGGTCGCTCAGGGCAAATGGGAGCAGATACCCGGTGGACGGATCGAGCAGCAACACGGCCCCGTAGCGGTAGCCGATGGCCTCCTCCAGCGCGCCGATGACCTGGGTCGCCAGCTCGGCCGGGCGTCGCAGCGTGCGGAACCGCTCCGCGATCCGGTGGAGGACATCCAGCTCGGTGACTCGTCGCTCTGCCGCCGCGCGACGAGCGGAGTCCCGGAGGGCGACCGCGACGATCCGAGCCAGGGGATGCACTCGTTCGAGTAGCCGTGGGTCGGGCTTTCCGGCCGCCGGGACGCCGAGTGCCAACGCACCGACGAGCAAGCCATCGCGCACCATCGGAACGAGCAGAATCGCCGCGGCATCGGGAGCGGCATCGGGAGCGGCGGCGGAGGAAGGGGCGGGCCGGGCCTCCGCCGCCGGCCGTGCCTCCGAGTCGAGGACGCACGCCTCGTCCCGAGCCAGTTTCGCCACGGTGGCCGGGGTCAGCGACAGGATGCCGGGCGACCGGTTCCAGTCCCGCCCCGCGAGTGGGTGCAGCGCTGTGGTGATCGGATCCATGCTGGCGATGACAGCCGGCAACCCGGGCGCAAGGGCAGCCAGCTGGGCGAGCGTCAGCTCCGCGATGCGCACCAGGTCC
>JANMRJ010001161.1:0-11547 GCA_031370985.1 Acidimicrobiales bacterium | reverse complement strand
CGCAAACCGCGGATGGGGGAGCTGGCGCCCCAACTTCCTACCAGCCACCGCAGGAGGAGGCAAGCGGCCGCCGCCGCCGGCGGCGTGCGCAGCCGATCAGTCTTGGACTGGCCGGCGGTAGATTCCGTTACGTCCGCCGGTCTTCTCCCAGAGCACCAGTTCGGTGATCATGATGGACCGGTCGACCGACTTGCACATGTCGTAGACGGTGAGCGCGGCGACGGCGCAGGCGGTCATCGCCTCCATCTCGACACCCGTCCGGTCGATGGTCTCGACCTGGGCTTCCACCTCGACGCAGTCGTCGCCGATGGTGAAGTTCACGAAGATGGAGCCGACGAGCAGCGGGTGGCACAGGGGGATCAGGTTCGGCGTCTGCTTGGCCGCCTGGATGCCCGCCACCCTCGCCACCGCCAGCACGTCGCCTTTGGTGAGGGAGTTGCTCGCCACCATTGAGGTGGTCTCGGGCTTCATCATCACCTTGCAGCGGGCCAGCGCCCGGCGGTGGGTGGCCTCCTTGGGGGTGACATCGACCATGCGGGCCCGGCCCAGCGGATCGATATGGGTCAGGCCACGGTCGCTCATCGGGTTGCAGCCTTCGGCTGCTGCCCCGCCGAGCGGGGCACTGTGCTTGTTGGTTCGCTCGCCTTTGGCTCGCTCATCGCCAAAGTCTACGGCGACAGCTCCTCAACCACCGATCTGGCTCATGGAGCGATCGGGACGGATAAAGTTGACCTGGCCGATCGAGTGCCCGGCCCACTTGTTCCCGACGTCGGCCGCGACGGCCGCGGCGAGGTCGTCATCGGACCCGCCGGCCCGCAGGACCGAGCGCAGGTCGGTCTCCTTCACCGCGAACAGGCAGTTGCGGAACATGCCCTCGGCGGTGAGGCGGACGCGGTCGCAGCTCCCGCAGAAGGACTGGGTGACGCTGGCGATGACGCCGATCTCGCCCCCCCCGTCGCGGTAGCGGAATCGTTCGGCCGGCGCCGAGCCCCGGATGTCGAAGGGCTCCAGCGGGTACACGGCGTCGATGGCGACCACCACCTCGGCTCCGGGCACGACCTCGGCCGGCGCCCAGCCGCCCTCCGCGTCGAGGGGCATGAACTCGATGAAGCGCATCGTCACGCCCCGTTCACGTCCGAAGGTGGCGAAATCGACGATCTCGCCGTCGTTCACGCCCCGAATGAGCACGCAGTTGACCTTCACCGGCGAGAAGCCGGCCTTGATGGCGGCGTCTATCCCGTCGAGGGTCTGGTCGAGGGCGTGGCGGCGGGTGATGGCGAAGAACGTCTCGGGGCGGAGCGAGTCGAGTGAAATGTTGACCCGGCGCAGGCCGGCCGCCCGCAGGTCGTCGGCGAGCAGGCGGAGGGTGACGCCGTTGGTGGTGAGCGACAGGTCGGTGCCCAGCGCGGCCAGCTTCTCGACGAGAACGGGCAGGTGGGCCCGTACGGTGGGCTCGCCGCCGGTGATGCGGATGCCGTCGAACCCGAAGCGCTCGACGCATACTCGGGCCACCCGCTCGATCTCCTCGTAGGTGAGCAGGTCGGTCCGGGCCAGCCAGTCCATCCCCTCGGCCGGCATGCAGTAGCGGCAGCGCAGGTTGCAGCGATCGGTAATGGAGATCCGCAGGTCACGGACGGTGCGCCCGTGGGGATCGACCAGCTCCATCACTCCAAGCTAGGTGAGAAGCACCACCTTCACGACCCCACCCGCGTCGACGCCGTCGCCGTCGGGGAGCAGGGCGAGGGCGTTGGCCAGGGCCATGGCCCGCAGCAGGTGGGACCCCTGGCCGCCGGAGGAGCGCACGTGCAGGTGGCCCTCGTCGTCGGGCGTGGCCACGACACGCATCAGGTGCAGTTTCCCGTCGGGCCGGCGGCGGAGGGGCTCGTCGGCGACCGCGAGCACCTCGGGACGGAACAGCTCCCGGTGGCCCGTCATCTGGCGCAGGGCCGGCCTCGCAAAAAGCTCGAAGGAGACCAGGGACGACACCGGGTTGCCCGGCAGGCCGAACACCGGGGTCCCGCCGACCGTCCCGAAGGCCAGGGGCTTGGCCGGGCGCACCGCCACCTGCCACCAGTGCATGTCGCCGATGCGGTCGAGGACCGACTTCACGTAGTCGAAGTCGCCCACACTGACGCCGCCGGAGCTGACGATGGCGTCGCAGCTGGCCACGCCCCGCTCGAGGGCGGCGGTGATCGCAGCCTCGTCGTCGGGCACCGTCCCGAGGTCGACGGGGATGCAGCCGGCCCGGGCGACGAGGGCCAGGAGCATGGGGCGGTTGCTGTCGCGGATCTGGCCCGGTTGGAGCTCGCCGGCACCGGCCACCAGCTCGTCGCCGGTGGACAGCACGCCGACCCGGGCCGGCGGGACGACCTCCACCGTCTCGGCGCCCACGCTGGCCAGTACGCCGAGGTGCCCCGGACCGAGCTGGGTCCCGGGCTCGAACAGCACCTGGCCGGCTCGCACATCCTCGCCGGGCCGGCGTATGTGGTCGCCGGCGCTGGCTGCCACCTCGATCGTGACCGTCCCCGCGCCCGCGGCGGACGTCCGCTCGACCATCACGACGGCATCGGCGCCGGCGGGCAGGACCCCGCCGGTCATGATGCGCACCGCCTCCCCTCGACCGACCTCGGCGCCCGGGGGGGCGCCGGCCGCGGCCGGGCCCACGACCCGGAGCGTTACCGGGGCGCCGGCGGTGTCGGCCGCCCTCACGGCGAAGCCGTCCATGGCGGAGTTGGCGAATGACGGAACGTCACCGCCGGCGACGACCACGCCGGCGGTGACGCACCCGAGCGCCTCGGCCAGCGGCAGCCACCGGGGGGTCAGCGCCGGGCAGGCCCCCAGGATCACTTGGCGGGCCTCTTCTACAGAGATCAAATTGCTGCCTCTCAGATAATCTTCTTGCGCTGCACCAGGTCGGCGAGGAAGGCCCGGAACTTCGGCCCCAGGTCCTCGCGCTCGATGGCCAGCTCGACTGTGGCCCGCAGGTAGTCGAGCTTGTCGCCGATGTCGTAGCGGCCTTCCTCGAACACGTAGCCGTAGATGGTTTGCTGCTGGAGAAGCAGGGCGATGGCGTCGGTGAGCTGGATCTCGCCGCCGGCGCCGGGTTGGACCTGCTCCAGGCAATCGAAGATCTCCGGGGTGAAGATGTAGCGGCCCATGACCGCCAGGTTCGAAGGCGCGTCTTCCGGCTTGGGCTTCTCGACCACGTCGAGGATACGCACCAGGGAGTCGTCGACCGCCTCCGGGAGGGCGCAGCCGTAGGAGCTGATCTCGTCGCGGGGGAACTCCTTGAGGGCGAGGACGGAGCGGCCGTAGCGCTCGTGGAGGGCCACCATGTCTGCCAGGACGGTGGACCGGCTCGTCATGATGTCGTCGCCGAGCATGACGGCGAACGGTTCGTCGCCGACGTGCTGGCGGGCGACCGCCACCGCATGGCCGAGGCCCCGGGGCTCGCCCTGGCGGACGTAGTGGATGTTGGCCATCTCGGCAATGGCCTGCATCTCCTTCAGCATGTCGAACTTCCCGGCCTTCTCCAGGTAGTGCTCGAGCTCGAAGGACCGGTCGAAATGGTCCTCGATGGCCCGCTTGCCCCGGCCGGTGATGATGAGGATGTCATTGATGCCGGCGTGGACCGCTTCCTCCACGACGTGCTGGATGGCCGGCTTGTCGACGAGGGGCAGCATCTCCTTGGGCTGCGCCTTCGTGGCCGGCAGGAACCGGGTGCCGAGCCCGGCCGCCGGGATGACCGCGGTCTTGATGCTCTTCATGGCGAACCTCCCGTTTCCCGTGCCGCTTCCGCGCACGTACTGTCCCAGCCGGCCACAGCATGCTCCACCCGGTTCCGCCCGCCGGCCTTGGCCCGGTACATCGCCCCGTCGGCCGCCGCCACCAGCTCCTTTCCTGACGAGCCGTGCTCGGGGTACGCCGCCACACCGACGGAGATGGTGATGTCGAGTGACCCGCCTTCGGTGCGAAAAGGGGCGGTGCCGGCCGCGGCGCGGATCTTCTCGGCGAGGAGGAGCGCGCCGGGCAGGCCGGTCTTGGGCAGCAGGAGCGTGAACTCGTCTCCGCCCCAACGGGCCACCACGTCGACCTCCCGGACCGCCTCGCTCAGCCGGCGGGCCAGCTCGATCAGGACGGTGTCGCCGGCCTGGTGCCCGTGGCGGTCATTCACCGCCTTCATCTGGTCGAGCTCGACGAAGACGACGGCGAACGGCTCATTGAAGCGGAGGGCGCGCGACAGCTCGGAGTCGAGGCGCAGGTCGAAGTTGCGGCGGTTCCACAGGCCGGTCATGCCGTCGGTGAGCGACAGCCGCACCGCCTCCTCGTACAGGAAGCTGTTCTCGATCGCCGTCTCGGCCTGGCGGACGAGGATGGCGATGGCGTCGGTGTCCTCGTCGTCGAAGGGCACCGACCGCCCGTAGTAGGCCAGAACCCCGAAGGGGTGGCCGCCCGAGCGCAGGGGGATGGCCATCGCCGCCCCGCCGGCGTCGGGTTCCTGGGGGGACGGCCGGGGATCCTCGCTGTCCGGCCGCCACAGCACCGCGGCGCCGAGGTGGGACGCGGCGCCGGCCAACCCGCCCGTCATCTCGCCGCCGATGTCGGTCGGCGCGCCGATATGTTCCATGGGCCGCAGGCGCTCGCTCCCGGCCACCACGACGTAGAAGATGCCCGTCGTGGCCTGGAGGTACGTCGTGCTCGTCTCGAGCAGGGCCGAGACCATCACCTGGCGGTCCCTGGTGGACGCCAGCACGTCGCCCAGCCCCCTCAGCGCATGCCGGAAGTCGCGCAGCCGCGCCCGGGGATCGTCCACCGGGACAATGGTACGGCCTGCGGTAGTCTGAGAGCCGACCGGTCCCTGTGCGATCCGCGCCGGACTGCGCCCCCCGGGAGTGTTTGATGCCGAAGTACGAGTACGCCTGTAAATCCTGCGATGAGCGCATCGAGATCACGCAGTCGTTTGCAGACGCGCCGCTGACCGAGTGCCCGGCCTGTGGCGGGGTCCTGCGCAAGGTGTTCAGCCCCCCGTCGATCGCCTTCAAGGGCAGCGGCTTCTACCGCACGGACAACCGCAAGCGCCGCCCGAACGAGCCGAAGGAGCCGAAGGCGGACACCAAGGCGGACGCGACGGCGGGTGCCAAGGCCGAGACCTCTTCGTCCTCGTCGTCGGACTCCTCTGATTCCTCTGGTGGGGCGAAGGCCGAGCCGGCGAAGAAAGAGGCCGCGGCCTCCACGGACACGAAGGCGAAGCCGAAGGCCGCCGAGGCCAAGACCGCCTGACGCGGACCGTGATGCTGCCGTCCGCCGAGATCGGCGTCTTCGGTGGGACGGCCTTCTATTCGTTCCTCGACGATGTCTCCGAGGTCGTGGTGCAGACCCCGTTCGGTGCGCCGTCGGCGCCGCTGGCCGTGGGCGTGGTGGGCGGCCGGCGGGTGGCGTTCCTGCCCCGTCACGGCCCCGGTCACTCCATCCCGGCCCACCGGGTGAACTACCGGGCCAACCTGTGGGCGCTGCGCCGGCTGGGCGTGCGCCGGGTGCTGGCGCCGTGCTCAGTCGGGTCGCTGCAGCCCCATGTGCGGCCGGGCGACATGGTGGTGTGCGACCAGCTCGTCGACCGCACGTCGGGGCGGGCCGACACTTTCTTCGACGGGCCGCTGCCGGCGCACGCATCCTTCGCCGACCCCTACTGCCCGGAGCTGGCCCGGGTCGCCGTGGCCTCGGCCCGGGCGGAGGGCGTCACCGTCCATGAGACCGGGACGGTGGTGGTCATCCAAGGGCCGCGGTTCTCGACCCGGGCCGAGTCGAGGTGGTTCTCCTCCGCCGGCTGGGAGGTCGTCAACATGACCCAGTACCCCGAGGCCGCCCTGGCCCGCGAACTCGGCCTTTGCTATTCCGGCATGGCCCTGGTCACGGACTATGACGCCGGCTCGAGCCCCGGCGGCAGGGTACCCGGTGCCGGGGAGCGGGGTGGTAGTGAACGTGCGGAGGCGGTCACTATGGACGCCGTCTTCCGGGTGCTGGCCGAGAACATCGAGCGGGTGAAGGCGGTCCTGCTGCGGGCCATCCCCGCCGTCCCCGTTGACGCCGGCTGTAGCTGCGCCGACGGCGCGATGGACCCGGGGTCGCTGCCCGCCTAGTCTGGCGGTCGTACGGCGCTTCCCCCTCCGTGATGTCCATCTCTCCGGAGGAGATGCGCCCGTGCGCCTGCGCCGCATTGCCCGATCCCCGTTCGCCTACTGGGTCGCTGTCGTCGCCCTGGCCGGTTTCACCGCGTTCACAGTGGCCGGCCAGGTGGGCCGGGCCGGCACCCAGGCCGCCCGCTACGGCGGGCTGCGGCCGGTGGTGATGGCGGCCCGCCCGGTCGAGGCCGGGTCGGTCGTCCGCCCGGCCGACGTGGTCGTACGATCGATGCCGGCGTCGTTCCTGCCCGAAGGGTCGCTGCGCGCCCCCGGCGAGGTGGTCGGCCGGACGGTCGTCGTGCCCCTGTTCCGCGGCGCGGCTGTGCTGGCCGGCAACCTGGCGCCCGACGGGCTGGAGGGGTTGGTTGCCCTGCTGCCGGCCGGCGCCCGGGCGGTCGCTGTCCCGACCGGGTCGGCCTCGGTCGCCCTGCGCCGGGGCGACAGGGTCGACATCCTGGCCACCTTCGACCCGCCGCCGGCCGGCCAGGACCCGACCTTCCCGGTGGCCGAGGCCGCCCTGGTGATCGATGTCGGCCCCGAGGCGGTCGCGGTGGCCGTCGACCCCGACGAGGCGCTGCGGGTGGCCTATGCGGTCGCCGCCGGCGTAGTGACGCTCGCGCTCACCGCAGAGGTGAGGCCAGCAATCCCAGCACGGCCAGCCCCGCCAGTACCCGGTACACCACGAACGGGCGGAACGTCCTCGTCCGCACCACCTTCAGGACAAACGACACCGCAACAAGCCCGGTGACCGCCGAGGCGACGATGCCGCAGGCGAAGGCGGCCGCCGTGCCGGGGGGCAGGCCGTCCTTCACCAGCCCGAGGCCCTTGTACAGCGCGGCGCCGCCGGTGATCGGCATGCTCATGAGGAACGACAGCCGGGCCGCGGTGTTGCGGTCGAAGCCCAGGAAACGGCCGGCGGTGATGGTGATGCCCGACCGGGAAACGCCAGGGGAGAGGGCCATGGCCTGGGCCGCGCCCATGGCGAGTGCCTGCCGGGGCCCGTAGTCGCCCTCGCCCAGGCTGCTCGGGAGCCGGTCGGCCACGGCGAGCACGAGGCCGAAGACGATGAGCATGACGGCGATCAGCCAGATCTGGCCCAGGCGCTCGTTGATCGTGCTCTCCAGGATGGCGCCGACCGCTGCGCCGGGGAGAGCGGAGAGGAGGAGCAACCAGGCCAGCCGCTCATCCGCGGTCCGTACTGCGCGCTGGCGGAGCGAGGTCAGGCCGGCGACCGCGAAGCGCCCCAGGTCTTTCCGGAAGTACACGAGCGTGGCCAGGATCGTGCCGACATGGAGGGCGACATCGAAGGTCTTGTTGAAATCGGCGTTGGCCTTGCCGGTCAGTTCCGTCCAGCCGAACAGCCACGGCACGAGGATCAAGTGCCCGCTGGAGGAGATCGGGAGGAACTCCGAGAGTCCCTGGGTGATCCCCAGGACGATGGCGTGAAGGACGGGGATGTGGCCGGCGGCGGCCTGGGCGAGGAGCACCGCCGGAGGTTAGGTGAAGGAGCGACTAGGTCAGGAGCCGCTGAGCTGGATGTCGCCGATGACGAGCGTCAGGCCGGCGGCGCCACCGGGCAACCACTCCAGGTCGCCCCCCACGGCCACGAGGTCTCCCAGCATGCGCTGGAGGGTGGAGGCGATCGTGGCTTCTCGCACGGGCTCGGCCGGCGCCCCATCCCGGAACAGCAGTCCCTCGACGCCCACCGAGAAGTCGCCGCTGATGGGGTTGGCGCCGGAGTGCAGGCCGGTGACCGACTGCACCAGCAGGCCGTCGCCGATGTCGGCCATGAGCTGCTCCTGGCTGCGGTCGCCGGGCGTGAGGCTCAGGGCCCGGCTGCCGACGCCCGGTGTGGAGCGGTAGCCGCCCCGCACCGCCGAGGCGTTCGACGGCTGGTCGCAGCGCCGGCCCGTGTAGGAGTTGTGCAGGAACCCCTTCAGCACGCCGTCGGAGATGAGGACGTTGCGCCGGCTGGCCAGGCCCTCGGCGTCGTAGCGGCCGGCGCCCCACGCCTGGGGTTCGGTGGGGTCGTCGACCAGGGTCAGGAACGGCACAGCCACGGCCTCGCCCTCCCGGCCGGCGAACAGCGAACGGCCCTTGATGACCGACGACGCCGACAGGCCCGAGGACAGGAGGCCGAGGAAGGAGGACGACACCGACGGGTCGAGGAGGACGGTGACCCGGCGCGACGCCGGCTTGGACGCGCCGAGGAGCCGGGTGGCCTTCTCCGCTGCGTCCTTGACCGCCTTGGCCATGTCGAGGTCCTCCGGTGTGCGGGCCACCGAGTAGCCGGTGCCGGTCATGGTCCCCGTGCCCTCGCCGGCGAGGGCGGAGGCCACGATCGAGCACCCTGATCGGCGGGTCGTGGCCCGGATACCTGCCGTGGATGCGATGGCCGACTCCGACATCGAGTCGCCGTACTCCGCCGACTCCAGGCCACGTATCCGCGGGTCGGCCGCCTTCACCGCCCGCTCCAGCTCCAGGGCCATCTCCACCTTCTGGCCCGTGGGGAAGCTGGCCAGTTCCGGCCGGAACAGGTCGAGGTCGACCGGCGCGACGCCGTCGGGCGACACCAGGCCGAGGTAGGTGTCGACGGTGCCGAACGCGGCGTTGTCGCGGGCCTCCTCCAGCGTCTCGGCCACGATCCGCTCGTCGAGTGACGCGGCGTAGGCGAAGCCCTGGCGCCCGTCGACGATCACCCGCACGCCGACGCCCTGGGTGTCGGCAGAGGAGAGCGACTCGATCGCCCCGTCGAACACCTTCACCTCGGTGTGGTGGCTCCGGCCGAGGAATGCCTCCACCTGCTCGCCGGCCCGTGCCTGCCCGACGATGCGATCGGCCAATTCCAGGAGCTCGCTCACGCGGCCGTGCCGCCCACGGTCATGGCCGACACCCGCAGGGTCGGCTGGCCCGACGACACGGGCACGCCCTGGCCGTCCTTGCCGCAGGTGCCGGTCCAGGTGTCGAAGTCGTTGCCGACGGCGTCGATGGCCCGCAGGACTTCGGGGCCGTTGCCGATCAGGTTGGCCGAGCGGATGGGGTGGGTGATCTCGCCGTTGGAGATCATGTACGCCTCGGTGATCCCGAAGACGAAGTCGCCGGTGGCGGTGTTGACCTGGCCGCCACCGAGCTGCACGCAGTAGATGCCGTGGGGGGTCTGGCGGATGATCTCGTCGGGGTCCTCCTCGCCGGCCAGCACGTAGGTGTTGGTCATGCGCACCATCGGAAGGTGGTGGTAGCTCTGGCGCCGGCCATTGCCCGACGACTGGCGGCCGGCCTTGCGGGCCCGCAGGTGGTCCCACATGTAGTCGGTCAGCTCGCCGTTCTCGATGAGGGAGTTGCGCTGGGCGACGTGGCCCTCGTCGTCGATGGCGTAGGTGCCCCACTCGCGGGCGTAGGTGCCGTCGTCGACCAGGTTCACCAGCGGGCTGGCCACCTGGGTGCCGATCTTGTCGCGGAAGACCGACGCATCGCGGCCGACCAGGTCGGCCTCCAGCCCGTGCCCGCACGCCTCGTGGAACAGCACGCCGCCGGCGCCCCGCTTGAGGACGACGGGCAGCGTCCCGCTGGGGGCGGGGCGGGCCTTGAGCATCTCCAGCGCCCGGCGGGCCGCCTCGCGGGCGATGTCGGCCGGGTCGACCTCGTCGAACAGCTCGAAGCCGATGGTGCGGCCGGGCGCCTCGTAGCCCGTCTGCATGCCGGTGTCGCCCGAGGCGACACAGCTGACCATCAGCCGGGTGCGAACCTGGTCGTCGGAGGTGAGCAGCCCGTCGGAGTTGGCCACCAGGATCTTCCGGTGGCTGTCGCCGTAGGTGGCGCCGACCTGGCGGATGGCACCGCCCGATGCCCGGGCCGCATCGTCGGCCTTGAGCAGCAGTTCGGCCTTCCGTGACTTGGGCACGTCCTCCGGGAGGATCTGCACCTGATGCGGCGAGGCGTTGTCCCGGCGGGTGAGGGCGATCTCGCGCACCCCGCCACCACCGCCGCGTGCCGCGGCGCCGGCCGCCTCGGCCGCGGCCCGCAGCCCCTCCTCGGTGAGGTCGGAGGTGTGGGCGAACCCGGTGGTCTCACCCCGCACGACCCGGATGCCGGCACCGCGGTCGCGACCCGATGTCAACTCCTCGATCTTGCCGTCGTCGAGCCGGGCCGACGAGGAGCGCTTGTCCTCGGCGAACACCTCGGCGAAGTCGCCGCCGGTGCGGAGCGCGGCAGTCAGGACCCGTGCGACGACTGACTGTTCAATCAATGCAGGTTCATCGATCATCCGGCGATGGTACCGGCGGCCCTCGGCCTACTACGCCAATGACCGCCTGGCCACCCAGACCGGCCGGCGTATCACTGGTACGGGCCGGAACGTGAGCAATCTCCGGTGAGCACAAGCGCTTCGCACCTCCCTCGAATGTCGCAGGAGATCGTGGCTCACCGGACGCCCGGGTCGTTCTCGACCTAGGAGCGTGGACCATGCCGCGAAGGACCTGGGGGGTTAGAGTGAGACCCCGTGCCGCCCGCCCGCTACCGCTGCGCCGCTTGCGGCAACCTCACCCGCTTCGATGTCACCGTCACCCGGCGCACCAAGGCATTCCACCACTACTCACTCGGTGGGGATCTGGCGGTCGAGGACGAAGAGGTGCTGTCGGAGACGGTCGAGGAGGTGGCCTGCCGCTGGTGCGGCTCGTCGCGGGGGGTCGAAACGCTCGACGCCGACCCGCCGGAAACGGAGAGCTGACGCCGGCGCTGGACAAGCTCTTGCGCCCGGCGATCGAAGCAGCGGTCGCGGTGGCCCGCGCCGGGGAGGACGACACGCCCACCGTCCCCGCCCCGCCGGCCCTGCGCCCCTTCCTTCAGTTCGCCAAGCTCCCGGCCCGGGCCGTGGCGGCCGCCCAGCGAGCGGTCGACGCCGACGACGAGTTCCGCGACCGGGTGGCCGAAGCGGTCACCGAGGACGATGTCGGTCGGGCCGGGTGGCTGTGGCTGACCCGCCCCTCCGGGTGGGAGGACGACCTCGGGTCGCTGGCCGACGGTGTCGCTGAGAAGGGGGAGGCAGCCGCCGACCGCAAGGCCGAGAACGACGCCCGCCGGCGCCTGGCCGGCGCCGAGGCGGCCACCCAGCGAGCCGAGGCGGCCGCGGCAGCGGCCCAGGCCGAGTCGGCCCGTGTCGCCGCCGCCCTGGCTGAGGAGCGCCAGGCCCGCCGAGCGGTGGCGCAGGAGGCCGAGGACCTGGCCCAGCGGTTGGAGCAGGCCACCACCGAGCGGGACCGGGCCCGGGGCGAGCGTGACCGGGCCCGCGAGGAGAGCACCCGGGCGCACGAGAAAGCGTCGAAGCTGAAGGACGCCCTCGAGGAGCGGCGGCGGACACCCCCGCCGGCGC
>JANMRJ010001126.1:0-11973 GCA_031370985.1 Acidimicrobiales bacterium | reverse complement strand
TCCCGCTCGACACGCTCCTTGGCCAATTTGAAACTTCTTCCTTGGGGGTTCTGCTAGCGACCGCTAGCGATGCGTCCGACTGTGAGACAGAGAATGCAAACAACGCGGAGGTAGGCGCGGGAGTTCCGCAAGGCCTGAAGTCAGCGCACACTGTCTTCCCCCAGTCTACCTGGCAGGTCAACCCTTCCCGGCCCGACCACCATCCTGTCCCATTCTACTACGTTGCAAGGCATTTCGAAGCACAGAAATCGGTCGGCAGGTCACGCCATCGGCACGACGAAGGTCCGGGTGACGATCACCCGAGGGTTGAACGGGGCCTCCTTGAGGATCTGGGCCCCTGGGAGGTCGAGCCGGACGTTGACGGTGCCTCCTGGGGTCGTCGACCCGCCGCCGGGGCCGTCATGACGACCCCGGCGGCGACCAGGACCCAAATCGCGCCAACCGAGGCGAGCGCCCTGTGAGGACTGGTGACGGCTACGACCTTCGGGAGCCGGTCGTGGGCGTGGCCGAAGACGAGGCCGGCGCGGCGACCGAGGCTCCCGGCCGGCGCCGGCCCGTGACCCCGAAACCAACGCCGGCCAGCCCCACGATCAGACCGACGACGGCGAGCACCGTGGCCCGGTCCGCGGCACTCCTGGCGTCGTTGGCGCCGGCCGTGGCGGCCGTGCCCACTTCGTCGATGCGAGGCTCCATGCGCTCCACCCTGGTGGCCAACTGGGCCCGGCTCGGGTCCTTGGCGGGGAACTCGATCTCCGAGGTCTCTTTGAGCGACGCGAACGTCTTGTCAGATGACGTGAACGACTGGTCGATCTGCTCGCCCTTCACGGTACCGACGAAGCGGAACGTATAGACGCCCGGGCGGCTCGGGACCATGGCGGCCCGGTACTCGCCGGGGGAACCGAACGCGGCGGTGAGGCCCAACGGCCCCGCCTTCTGGTCGCCGAAGGTGACCTCGACCTTCAGGGCTTCCCCGACATCAGTGATGGGGCCGGCGTCGTCGCTGACCCGGAGCTGGACGGCGTTCAGGAAAGCGGCGTACGCCGGCTCGTTCAGCCAGCCGACAACCATCTGCACGGTGCCGACCGTTCGGCGCTCGTGGGCGGAGGCGCTACCGGCCAGGACGATGTTGCCCAGGACGGCAACGCCCAGGGCGGCCGCGGCGAAGCGCGGGGAATTCATTCGCATGAATGACTCCTCGTTCTTGTGCCGGCCCGTGATGGGGCCGGCGCCTGTTGGATGGCTTCAGGTGAGAACGAGGACGGCGGGAGGACCCCGAGCCGGCCTGGGTGCAGCAAGCCGCGACCGCGGCGGGAGGAACCACGAGACGGGCCGGAGACTCCCCGGTCGAGTGGGCCGCCGGCGCCGGCGGCTGGCGACGAACTCGGCGATGCGCTCGCCGGCCCGCTCCAGCAGCGCCACCAGGCGGCCGGCGAAAAACCCGACGATGGCCCCGATGGGCAGGCCGAGGGCCAGGACCGTCCCAAGATCGGCGAGGGACGCGTGGGCGGCAAGGCGTTCGCCAACCTCAAGGGCGACGAAGGCCAGCACTTGAGCGGCCGGCAATGCATGCGACCACGGCCGCGGGCTGCGCTGTTGACCTCGGCTCAGGCCGCGCCGGACCGAGGTGACGAACACGACGGCCAAGCCCAAGAACGCCAGGAACGTCGCCGCTGCGAGGGCGGAGGGCAGGTAGCCGTGCCCTGACCGGACAAGGAGGTGGCGGCGCTCGTGGGCGTCGGGTGCCAGCAACAGGTACTCGGCCACATGGCCGGCGCCGAGCCCGCCGAGGGCAACCAGGAGCGCGACCAACAACCGGCTGGGTTGCGCTCGTCGTTTCATGGCTCCGTCAGCGTACGAGACGTGGCGCGCCTGGCCGGCGTGGCGTCGTCATCGATCGCACGGTTCGAGTCCGGCGAAGTCCTACGGCGAGGAATGGGCGTGGACCGGGGCGATCGCCGCCGACATCTACAGCCCGTCGCCGACCGGCGTGGGGTGGGTGACGGCATGGCGAACGAGTCGTTGCCCCGCTTCAGGGGTGGTCGATTGCTATGGGGGGACCGGCCGGATGCCCGACCAGGCCGAGCGACTGCTGCGGTATCTGTTGGCCGGCGCCGGCACCTGGTGAGCGCTACCCGCCGACAGGCCGACGCCGGCCATGTATTTCTCACCCAGCCGGGGGGTGTCGACCCTGGTCTTGTCGTGGCCCGAACGGCCCTTCTTGACACCGTGGATCGTCTCGGCACCCAGGCCATAGCCCTCACGTTGATCGGAGCGCAGGCGGTGTACGAGCGGACGAGCGCTATCGACATCCCCGAGCTGGCGCCGGCGACCGGTGACGCTGACTTCGTCGTCGACCCCGACCTCCTCGTCGATGACCCGCAGATCGGGCCGGCGATGACGACCGCAGGGTTCTCGTTGCGCCCCGACCGCCCGGGCATCTGGGTGAAGCGCATCCAGAGCCAGCCGCCGAGCACCGGCAGCCACTGCCACAGGACGTAGCCACCCGGAGCCACCCTGGGCCGGGTCGAGAACGACGAGTCTGTCAGCGTCGGCTTTCTTGTTCCGGATACCTTCGCCGGCCGCGGGCGTCGATCAGCCCAGCTCCCACGTCCTCAAGGGAAGAATGCCGTCGGTCGTGCCGCCGGGCTGGAATTGGCACTGTTCGACCGAGACCCATTGCCCGTGACGGGTCTCGAAGCCGGGGACGAGCGTGTGCGTCACGTCAGCGTTGCCGGGTATGCCGCGCTGGTCTGCGCCAAGAGCTACAAGCTCGCTGAGCGGATCGCCGATCGGGGTCGACCCGACCGAGTCCGCCCGAAGGACGCCGCCGATATCTATCGGCTGATGTTGGCTGTCGAACCCGAGCAGGTTCGGAGCTCGTTTGCTGTCGCAGAGCGAGACGACCGACTTCGTGAGACCGGCGAGCGTGGCCGTGGCTATCTCAGCTCGATCTTCGACGGTGGGCGGGGCACCAGCCTCGTAGCGACCGCCCTCGGTGTCGGGGGCGCCCTCGGTGTCGGGGGCACGGAGCGCGAGGGGTCGATCGCCCGTGACATTGCAGCGTGGATGAACCGATTCGAGCGCTATCCCTTGTAGCTGTTCGTGATCGGGAGCCGCCGGTCCTTCCCGAAGGCCTTCGGCGTCACCCGCACCCCCGGCGGGGCCTGCCGGCGCTTGTACTCGGCCCGGTCGACCATCGTCACGATGCGCCGGACGAGGGCGGCGTCGTAGCCGTCGGCCACCAGGTCGCCGGCCGTGGCGTCGCCCTCCACGTAGGCCAGCAGGATCGGGTCGAGTTCCTCGTACGGGGGCAGCGACTGGTCGTCGCGCTGGTCGTGGCGCAGCTCCGCCGACGGGGGCTTGGTCAGCACGTCGGGGGGGATGGGCTCGGCCTCGCCGGCGCCGGCCGCCAGGGCGTTGCGGTACCGGCACAGCTCGTAGACGAGCTGCTTCGACACGTCCTTGATCACCGCGAAGCCACCAGCCAGGTCGCCGTAGAGCGTGGAGAACCCCGCCGCCATCTCGCTCTTGTTGCCGGTGGCCAGGACGAGCCAGCCGAACTTGTTCGACAGAGCCATCAGCGTGGTGCCCCGCACCCGGGCCTGGAGGTTCTCCTCGGTGAGGTCCTCGGCCACGCCGGCGAACGACGGTCCCAGCATGTCCAGGAACGCGGCGTGGGCCGGCTCGATGGCGATGGTGCGGATGTCGATGCCAAGCGCCGCAGCCAGCAGTCCGGCGTCAGATAGCGAGCCGGTGCTCGAGAACCGCGACGGCATGCACACGCCATGGACGAGCCGGGCGCCCAGGGCGTCGGCAGCGATGGTGGCCACCAGCGACGAGTCCACCCCGCCCGACAGGCCCAGCACCGCGTCGGTGAACCCGTTCTTGTGGGCGTAATCGCGGGTGCCGAGGACGAGCGCTTCGTAGACCTCTTGCGCCGCCGGCATCGGCGGGGCGATGATCGGTGCCCACACGCCCTCGCTGGCCCGCGGCTCGGCCGACACCGCCACCTCGGCCGACACCGCCACCTCGGCCGACACCAGGACCTCCGGCAGCGCCGGCGCGGTCGCCCGGCCCCGGGGGTCGAGCAGGCGCTTGCGGAACACCGGCCGGATGTCGACCTCGGCGATGAGGTTGCCCTCCCAGAACTGCCTGGCCCGGGCCAGCACCTTCCCGTCGGCATCGAGGACGAGCGACGCCCCGTCGAAGACCAGCTCGTCCTGCCCGCCGACGAGGTTGACGTAGACCAGCGCACACGACGCGTCGGCGGCCCGGGTGGCCAACATCCGCTCGCGCTCGGCCAGTCGGCCGGCGTAGTACGGGGAGGCGTTGAGGTTGACGATCATCTCGGCGCCGCCGGCGGACTGCTCGGCGATGGGGCCATCGGGCGCCCAGGAGTCCTCGCAGATCGACACGCCGACTTTCACGCCGCCGATGACGAACAGTGTCAGCTCCCCGGAGCCGGGCGCGAAGTACCGCTGCTCGTCGAACACCGAGTAGTTGGGCAGGATGCGCTTGCGGTAGACGCCCTTGACCTCGCCGCCGGCGCAGACCGCGGCGGCGTTGTAGAGGTCGCGGCCGGCGTCGACGAAGCCCACGACCGCGGCGCAGCGGCCGGTACGGGCGGCCAGCTTGGCCAGGGCGGCCCGATTGTCGGCCACGAACGCCGGTTTGAGCAGCAGATCCTCGGGCGGGTACCCGGTGATGGCCAGCTCCGGGAACACTGCGATGTCGCAGCCGACATCCTCGGCCACCTCGAGGGCGGTGAGCATGAGGCCGACGTTGCCGTCGAGATCGCCCACCACGCTGTTGATCTGGCAGGCGGCAACGCGCAGTCGGGGCACGGGACAGAGCCTAACGACGCGACACTTGAGCGATGTCCCTGGCGGCCGCCATCGAGCGCTCGGCGGCACCGGCCTCGGTCCGCCTCGCAGTGGAGCGCCTCGGCGAGGCCCGCCCGGAGGTGATCGACCGCTTGGAGGACCAGCGGTCGTTGCGCGACGCCTTCGTGGCGACCGCCGCCGCCAGCCGCTCGCTCACCGAGCTGTTGCTCGCCGACCCGGCCGCCGTCGACATGCTGTCGGACCTCGACATCCGGCCCATCCTGGTGCCCGGCGACGACCTGCGCCGGTGGAAGCGGCTGGAGCTGTTGCGGATCGCTGCCCGCGACCTGGTGGGTCGCGACGACCTGCCGGCGGTGGGCGCCGCGCTCGCCCGTCTGGCTGCCGACGTGCTCGGCGCCGCGCTGGCCGCCGGCGGGCCGGCCGCCGAGGGACTGGCCGTCATCGGCATGGGCAAGCTCGGCGGCGCGGAGCTGAACTACTCGAGCGACATCGACATCCTGTTCGTCAGCTCCGGCGCCGGCTCGGCCGACGACGACGCCCGGGCGGCCCGCGCCGTGCTCGACATCGCCCGCACCTGCTTCCGGGTCGATGTCGACCTGCGCCCAGAGGGCCGCGACGGCCCGTTGGTGCGGTCGCTCGGCTCGTATGAGGCCTACTGGGACCGGTGGGCCCAGACCTGGGAGTTCCAGGCCCTGCTCAAGGCCCGGCCAGCCGCCGGCGACCCGGCGTTGGGTGGGGCCTTCGCCGCCGCCGCCGGCGCCCGGCTGTGGGAGCGGCCGTTCACCGCGGATGACCTTCGGGCTGTCCGGGCCATGAAGGCGCGGGCCGAGGCCGAGCTGGCGCGGAAGGGCCTCGCCGACCGGGAGGTGAAGCGGGGCCGAGGCGGCATTCGCGACATCGAGTTCTCCGTGCAGCTCCTCCAACTGGTCCACGGCCGCCACGACGCGGCGTTGCGCTCGCCGACCACCCTCGACGCCCTGGCCGAGATGGGCGCCGGCGGGTACGTCGAGCCGACCGACGCCCGCTCGCTCGACTACGCCTACCGCCTGCTGCGCACCGTCGAGCACCGCCTCCAGCTTGTCGCCGAGCAACAGGTCCACACGCTGCCGGCCCGGGGCGAGGCCATGGACCGCCTGGCCCGGGTCATGGGCTATCGCGCCACGGCCGAGGCCGGCGCCGGCGACCTGCTCGCCGGCTACCTCAGCCGTCAGCAGGCCACCGTGCGGGCCATCCACGAGCATCTCTTCTTCCGTCCCCTCCTCGACCAGCTCACCCACGGAGCAAGCGCATCGGCCCACCTGGCGGACGAAGCGGTGGCCGCCCGCCTGTCCGCCTTCGGGTTCACCGACGCCGAACGCACCCGCCAGGCCCTGCACGAGCTGACGCGGGGCCTGACCCGGTCGTCCCGGCTGATGCAGCAGATGCTGCCGCTCCTGCTGGGCTGGCTGTCCGAGGCCCCCGACCCCGATCTGGGCCTGCTCGGCCTGCGCATCCTCACCACCGGCCAGCAGCAGGCGACCGAGATGGGTGTGGCGTTCCGGGAGTCGCCCGAGGCCGCTCGCCGGCTGTGCGTGCTCCTCGGCACCGGGCGCATCTTCGCCGACACGTTCGAGCACCAACCCGACATGATCCCCTCCCTCGGCCAGCCCGACGGCCTCGACCCCCGGCCGCCGGGAGCCCTGCTGGCGGGGAGCGCCAACGCCCTGGCCTGGCGGGAGCACACCGAGGACCGCCAGCTCGCCCTCCTGCGCTACAAGCGGCGAGAGGAGCTGCGGGTGTCGGCGGCCGACGTGCTCGACCTGGCGCCGGCGGAGGGTGGCGATCACGTGGTCGCCACCGCAGCCCAGCTCACCGCCCTGGCCGAGGCGTCCGTCTCGGCCGCCCTCGACGCGCTGGAGCCCAAGCTGGCGTTCGCGGTGATCGCCATGGGCCGTTTCGGCGGGGCCGAGCTCTCCTACGCCAGCGACCTCGACCTCCTCTTCGTCTACGATGGCTCGACGCCGGCCGACTTCGCGGTGGCCGAACGGCTGGGCGAGCACCTGGTGCGCTTCCTCGCCGGCACCACGCCGGCGACGCGCGTCTACCCCGTCGACCTGGCCCTGCGACCCGAGGGCAAGGATGGTCCGCTGGCCCGCAGCCTGGACGGCTACCGCGCCTACTACGGGCGGTGGTCGCGCACGTGGGAGCGCCAGGCGCTGGTGCGGGCCCGGCCCGTTGCCGGCGACACCGACGTGGCCCGGCGGTTCATGGAGATCGTCGAGCCGCACGTGTGGGGCGGCGGGCTCGTCGACGAGGACATGCGTGAGATCCGGCGCATGAAGGCCCGCATCGAGCGCGAGCGGCTGCCCGCTGGCGAGGACCCCCAGTTCCACCTCAAGCTCGGCCGGGGCTCGCTGACCGACATCGAGTTCTGCGCCCAGCTCCTCCAGTTGCAGCACGGCGTGCGGGCCGCCGGCACCATGCCGGCGCTCGCCGCGCTGGAGGCGGCCGGCGCCCTCAGCGCCGAGGACCGCGCCGTATTAGCCGAGGCCTACCGCTTCTGCGAGCGCACCCGGAACCGGCTCTTTCTCATCCGTGGCACGACCGACGATTCGTTGCCGAGCCGGCCCGATCAGCTCACCCGCCTGGCCCGGTCGCTGGGCACCGGCCCCCAGGATCTGCGCGAGCAGTACCGCCGCACCACCCGCAGGTGCCGGGCTGTCGTCGAGCGCCTCTTCTACGGCAAGACTGCGGCCAGTGACGATCCACACGCCGGGTCTGGGCGGCCTGGTCGCCCTTGACGACCCCGAGCTGACCGACGGTGTCGAGTGGGCCGGCATCCTGGGCGCCGCTGCCTCTCAGAGTTTGCGGACTCCGGGGCGCGGTCGTGGCCGGCGACCAGGTGCCGTCCCTTCCCGTGCTCACGCCGGTCAGGTGCGGTGGAAGGTCACCTTCTTCGTGCCGTTGACGCACTCGTAGTCCGCGGACGCCAGCCCTGGGCCGTCGCTCTGGCGGACCTGGCGGCAGACCCATCCGTCGGCGTCCACTCTCGACGGCCCGAGCGTCCCCGCCTGCGCCCCGACCTTGCGGACCAGCGCCTCCGCCTCGACGCACCCCACACCGGTGGCCACGATGGTGCTGGCGACATCGTCGGAGTTTGGGGTGAAGCCGACGATGTTGCACGGGCCGGCGGTGGTGGTCACCTCGAGCTCTCCGATGATGCAGGCGGTGCACGTGAAGGCAATCCGGTAGCTGCCGGAGGTCACCGGTCGTTCGCCGATATCGCTCATGCGGCAGTTGCCGATGGGCGGCACGGTGAACTGGCCGGTGAGCCGGCCGGTGGCCGAGATGGTCACGGTGTGGGTGGCCTGGGCGTACAGGTTGCAGCCGGCCTTCTCGGCCAGCCACAGGTTGGTGCCCTGGGCCCGCCACATCTCGTTGGTGAACCCGTTCCCCTCGATGCGGACCAGGGCGCCAACCGCCGCCCTCGCCGGGGTGGCAGTCACCTGCGGCACCCCGCCGACCAGGACCACCGGCACCGTGGTGGTGCTGCTGGCGATGGTCGTCGACGACCGGACCGTGGTGGATGTCGTCGCCGGGACCGTGGTCGTGGGGGCGACGGTCGTGCTCGGCGCCGTCGGCACCGGCCCGAGCGACCTTGCGTCGTCCCCGCCCGAGCAGGCGCCGAGCAGCAACAGTCCGAGGACCGCCGCCGCCATCGCCCGTCCTGTGTTCCGCAGCATCGCCGTTCCTCTCATAGATGTACCCGCTGACGAGGTCCATCCTGACCCACCGACGTAACCGCCGGAACTCGTTTGCGTAACGGAACGGCTACAGCCCCCGTGACGCGCGGCCACACTTGGGTGTGGTCGAGTCCCCTCTTACCCGGCCCGTCGAGTCGTTCGTCCGCGACTTCGCGCCGGTCCTCGTCGACCTCGTCGCCGGCCTACCCCTCGCCAAGGCCGACAAGCTGCCCGACGATGTCGCCCTGGAGGCTTTCAATCTGGTGGCGGCGTTCGTCGACGCCGACGGGCGTCACACCGACGAGGAGCTGTGGGCGTTCGTCGGCGTCTTCGCCGCCCGCTTTGACACCGTGGCCCGCGCCGCCAGCCCGGGAGCGCTTCGGGCCGCCGGCCTCCTCGCCGGCCGGCGCACGTTCCTCGACCGGCCGTCGCCGCTGTTCGACCTGCTGGTCCAGGCCGACCTGCGGGGCGCGACGGGCCACGCGTGGCGGTACTACCTGGCCGCCGTCGACCTGGCCCACGTCGTGTTCTCCCTCGACGACCACCCCTCGCACGCCGAGCTGACTGCGGTCGAGCGGTTCCGCTCCATGCTCCTGCGGGAGATGGACACCGCCGGCGTGCCCCGCCCCGGCGGTCCGACCCCCCAGCCCACGACTGGCAACGCACCGGCGGCGCCGGCGCCGGCGCCGGCGGCGGCCGGGCCCGCCGAGCCGCCGGAGCCGGCCCGCCCGCTGGAGGAGCTGCTGGCCGAGCTCGAGGGCCTCGTCGGCCTGGCGCCGGTCAAGGCCGAAGTGAAGCTGGTCACCAACCTGCTCCGCATCGAGAGGCTGCGGACCGAGCGGGGCCTGCCGGTCGCCGAGCACAGCCGCCACCTCGTCTTCACCGGCAACCCCGGAACGGGCAAGACCACCGTTGCCCGCCTGCTGGCCCAGATCTACCGGACGCTCGGCGTGGTCGAGAAAGGCCAGCTCGTGGAGACCGACCGGTCGGGCTTGGTGGCGGGCTACGTCGGCCAGACGGCCATGAAGGTGAAGGATGTCTTCGCCAAAGCGCTCGGGGGCATCCTGCTGATCGACGAGGCCCACGCGCTGGCCCGCGGTGAGGACCGCGATTTCGGCCACGAGGCCATCGACATGATCGTCAAGCTCATGGAGGACCATCGCGACGATGTGGTACTGATCGTCGCCGGCTACCCCGACGAGATGGCGACCTTTCTCGACGCCAACCCCGGCCTGCGGTCTCGGTTCCCGAAGACGATCTTCTTCGACGACTACGCCGACGCCGAGCTGCTGCGGATCTTCGATGGCATGGCCACCAAGAGCCACTACACGCCCACCGAGGACGCCCGGAAGCGGGTCCTCGATTACGTGGCCGCCCGACCCCGCGACCGGGGCTTCGGCAACGCCCGGCTCGTCCGCAACCTGTTCGAGGCTGCGGTCTCCGTCCAGGCCAGCCGGGTCGTCGAGTTGGGGGAGGTGTCCGACGAGGTGCTCGTCGCCCTGGAGGCGGCCGACATTCCGCCGGCCTGACCGGCTCAGAGCCCCCAGCGGGACTGCCCGAACCGGTACCCCACCGATCGCACCGTCTGGATCAGGGCGGCGTGCTCCTCGCTGAGCTTGGCCCGGAGCCGGCGGATGTGGACATCGACCGTGCGGGCCCCGCCGTAGTACTCGTAGCCCCATACCCGAGACAGCAGCATCTCGCGGGTGAACACCTTGCCGGGGTGGGTGGCGAGGAACCGGAGCAGCTCGTACTCCATGTAGGTGAGGTCGAGCGGACGACCGTCGATGGCGGCCTGGTAGGTCTCCAGGTTCAGGATCAGCGGCCCGTACTCGATCAGTTCGGGGCGCGTGCCCCGGCCCGTCCGCCAGAAGAGGTGCTTGAGCCGGGCTTCGAGTTCGCCGTGCTGGAGCGGGAGCAGGCAAAAGTCGTCGAAGAGGTCCTCACGGGGCTCAAGGCCGGCGAGGTGATTGCTGCGGAGGACGATCAACAGCGGCTCGAGGGGGATGTCGCGCTTGCGGAGATGCCGGCACATTGCCGCCGCGCCGTCCGGGTCGTCGTCGGAGCAGATGAGGGCGCCGGCCCAACCATCCTCGGGCTCGAGGCGGGTCGCCTCCTCGGAGGTGGTGGCCGAACGGAACGGGTAGCCGGCGCCGGTGAGGGCCTGGGCCAGCGCCAGCGGTGGCGGATCGGGAAAGACGAGCAGGGGTTCCATGGTCGTTAGAGGTTCAGGTACCGGTCGAGCTCGAACTGGGTCACCTGGGTGCGGTAGGCGTCCCACTCGGCCCGCTTGTTGCGGATGAACCACTCGAAGACGTGCTCGCCGAGCGCCTCTGCCAGTAGCTCGGAGCGCTCCATGCAGGCGATTGCCTCCGACAACGAGCCCGGCAGCGCCTCGACTCCCTCGGCCAGCCGCTCCTCGGGGGTCATCTCGTAGAGGTTGGCGGTGAGCTCGGGCGGCAGGTCGTAGGACTCCTCGATGCCCTTGAGGCCGGCGGCCAGGATGACGGCGAAGGCCAGGTAGGGGTTGCACGCCGGGTCGGGCGAGCGGAACTCGATGCGGGTCGACGCCGGCTTGTTGCGCTTGGAACTCGGCACCCGCAGCAGCGCCGAGCTGTTGTTGCGGGCCCAGGCGACATAGGCCGGCGCCTCGAAGCCGACCACCAACCGCTTGTAGGAGTTGACCCACTGGTTGGTGACGGCGGTGATCTCCCGGGCGTGGTGCAGGAGACCGGCCAGGAAACCCTTGGCCACCTTCGAGAGGTGGGCTTCGTCGCCCGGGTCGTGGAAGGCGTTGATGTCGCCCTCGAAGAGCGAGAGGTGGGTATGCATGCCCGACCCCTGCACGCCGGCCAGCGGCTTGGGCATGAAGCTGGCATGCACACCCCGCTCGAGGGCGATCTCCTTGACCACCAGCTTGAAGGTCATGACGTTGTCGGCCATGGTCAGCGCGTCGGTGTAGCGGAGGTCGATCTCGTGCTGGCTTGGGCTGTCCTCGTGGTGGCTGTAGCGCACGGGCACGCCGATGGATTCCAGCCCGAGGATGGTGCGCCGGCGCAGGTCGGTGGCGACGTCGACTGTGGTGAGGTCGAAGTACCCGCCGGTGTCGAGCGGGATGTTCGTGGGCTTCCCGTTCTGGCCCTGGGCGAAGTAGAAGAACTCGATGTCGGGGCCGACGTAGAAGGAGTAGCCCTGCGTCCGGGCGATGTCGAGCTGGCGGCGCAGGACGTGGCGGGGGTCGCCGGCGAAGGGGACGCCGTCGAGGGTGGTGACATCGCAGAACATGCGGGCGACCGGGGCGTCGTCGCCCCGCCACGGGAGCAGCTCGAAGGTGTTGGGGTCGGGCTGGAGGAGCATGTCGCTCTCCTGGACCCGGCTGAAGCCGTCGATCGAGCTGCCGTCGAACG
>JANMRJ010001121.1:0-3558 GCA_031370985.1 Acidimicrobiales bacterium | reverse complement strand
GATGGCCGCCGGCCTGCTCGCCCTGTGGTGCCTGCTCCGATTCCTCGGCGTGGACCGGTGGGCGGCGGGGTGCGGGCTGGCCCTGGTCGCCGCCGGCCCCATGCTCCTCCAGCAGTGGTACTTCCTCACCCCCGATGCGGCGAACGTGCTGGTCGGTGCGTTGGTGATGCTGGCCGTGCTCGCCTGGGAGCGGCGGGGCGCCGGCCGGGCCTGGCTGGTGGCGGCCGGGGCGCTGGCCATGGCGTTCAAGGCGCCCAACGTGGTCGTCGTCGTCGCCGGCGGCTTGTACCTGCTTACCCGCGCCTGGCTCGACCGGCGCTCGCCTGCCGGCGCTCCTGGCGGCGACGACATCGAACCCCGCTCTGCCCGGGAGTTCGTCACGGCCGCGGTCGCGTTGGCGGGGGGTGCGGGGGTGACCTCGCTGGTCTGGCTCGTCACGAGGGCGGCGCTGGCCGGTCCAGGGACTACGCCCATGGAGCGCGACGAGCAGGTCGGCATGCTCCGGCCGGCGCAGGTGATCGAGAACATCGGCCGGTTCGTCAACATCTGGGACCGCGAGCCGTCGTCGCTCTACCCGCTGGCGGTGATCACGTCGTACGTGCTCGTGGGCTCGCTGCTGGTTGCCCTGGTCGCCCTGTCGCAGCGGGATCGCCGGTGGGCGCTGGCCCTGGTGACCGGCGTCGTCCTCATCGCCGGCCCGCTCCTGCTGGTCGGCGTGAACTTCGTCGTCCGGGGGACGTATGCGATCGTCGAGCCCCGATATGGCAGCACGCTCGTACCCATCCAGTGCGCCATCGCCGCCACGTTCTGGTCTCGGCGCGCCCTGTACGCGGTCGGGGCGCTGGCGTTCGCCGCGCCGCTGGCCGTCGTGGCGCGGGTCGTGCTCTGACCCGACGGGTCGGGTCGGCGCCGGCGGCGGGGGTTAGGCCTCCGAGTCCTTCTCGATCTCCGGCGGCGAGCCGGCGGCGGCCACGCTCTCGGCATCGGGGGCGGCCAGCGCCGGCGCCGAGTCAAGGGCGTTGAGGGCGTCGATGAGGGCGCGGAGGCGGCCGTGACTCGCCCGGTCGAAGTGCAGGGCAATGCGGGGCAGGTCGACGTGGTCGTTCCCGGAGACCTCGGCCGGCTGGGCCGGCGCGCTCTCGATGCGGCCGCGGGTGCAGATATCGGAGAAGCGGTCGTTGAGGTCGGCCAGCTCGGCCCGGGTGGGGGCGGCCCGCAGGCGGATTACCAGCCGGGTGCCGACGTACCGGAGCGAGTGGTAGTTGCGGAAGAAGCCGAAGAGCTCGTCGGTGGCCGCAGTTACGTCGTCGGTGATGCGCAGAAGCTGGAGATCGTCCGGGGAGACCAGCCCCCGTGCTACGACCTCGTCGGTCACGAAGCGCTTCCAACTGTGCCAGTAGGTGCCGCCGGGCACTTCAAGGAGCACGATGGGGGCCGGCGCCGCCTTGCCCGTCTGCAGGAGGGTAAGGAGCTCGAAGATCTCATCCAGGGTGCCGAAGCCACCGGGGAGCACGGCGAAACCGGCCGACTCCTTCATGAGCATGAGCTTGCGGGTGAAGAAGTACTTCATGGTGACGAGGCGGTTGTCGTGGTCGAAGGCCGGGTTCGGTTGCTCGAACGGAAGGCGGATGTTGACGCCGATCGAGTGCTCCGGCCCGGCGCCTTCCGCTCCGGCGGCCATGATCCCGGGGCCGGCGCCGGTCACGACGATCCACCCCGCCGCGGCCAGGGAGGCGGCCAGGTCTCGGGTCTGGACGTAGAGCGGGTCGTCGGGACGGGTCCGGGCCGAGCCGAAGATGGTGACCTTTGGCACCTCCTGGTACGGGGCGAAGACCTTGAATGCCTCCCGCATTTCCCGCAGAGCGGCGTTGGTGATCTTGAGGTTCAGCCGGTCGGCCCCGTCGCCGGCCAGCTTGACCGCGGACACGAGGATCTCGAAGAGCTGGTCGACATCACGTTCGGCGCCGGCCGTCGCCAGCACCTCCAGGAGCCGCTCGTCGAGGTCGGGGTCCCCGGTGCGGTAGCGCTGCCGTTCCGTCATGGCCCCACCCTCTCACGGGGGCCATCCGCGATTGGTGCACTGAACATGGGGCAGGATGACCACATGCTGTCCCCGTTGGTCCTGGTCCCGGTCTCCCTGGGGCTGATCAGCCTGCTGCTGTTCGGCATGTCCTGGTTCGAGCAGCGGGTGCTGTCGCCCCAGGCCCTGATCACCCACGCCGCCCGATCACGCCAGGCGCGGCCCGAGCATGCCGAGAAGCTGGGCACCCGCCAGTCCGAGCGGCTGTCGCAGAACATGGCCGTACGCCCGTCCGATCGGGCCGATCGGGCCGCTTCGCTCTAGCGCGGCGTCAGCACCGGGCCGCCACCCGCCCGTAGAGGGTCGTCCGTTGCTCCAGTGGGCGGCCGAGGGGTTCCACCATGGCCTGGAACGCCGCTTCGTCCATGCGCTGGCCATGGGCGGCCCCGGCGGCCCGGGAGATGTTCTCGTCCATCAGTGTGCCGCCGATGTCGTTGGCGCCGGCCTGGAGGATCTGGCGCACGCCACCGGAGCCCAGCTTTACCCATGACACCTGGATGTTGTCGAGGTAGCCCGTGTAGGCGATCCGCCCGACGGCGTGCATGAGCAGCGTCTCCCGGAACGTCGGCCCCCGCCGGGCCCGACCCTGGAGGTACAGGGGCGTGGCCATGTGCACGAAGGGGAGGGGCACAAACTCGGTGAACCCGCCGGTCTCGGCCTGGAGCGCCCGGGTGCGGACCATGTGGCGAGCCCAGTGGACCGGCTGCTCGACGGCGCCGAACATGATGGTGATGTTCGAGCGCAGGCCGATCGAGTGGGCCACCCGGTGGGCCTCCAGCCACTGCTCGGTGTCGATCTTGTCGGGGCACAGGACGGCGCGGATCTCGTCGTCGAGGATCTCTGCCGCGGTGCCGGGCAGGGTGGCCAGGCCGACATCCATCAGCCGGCGCAGGTAGTCGGCCAGCGGTTCGGCGAGCCGGCGGGCGCCTTCGGTGACCTCCAGGGCGGTGAACCCGTGGACGTGGACGGCCGGCGCCGCCTCCTTCACCGCCCGGCAGACGTCGATGTAGTAGTTGCCGTCGAAGCTCGGGTGGATCCCGCCCTGCAGGCATACCTCGGTGGCGCCGAGTTCGACCGCTTCGACCACCCGGCGCTGGATCTCCTCCACGCCCAGCAGGTACGGGTCGCCCCGCAGGTTGAGGGAGAGCGGGCCCTTGGAGAAGGCGCAAAAGCGGCACTTGAAGGTGCAGACGTTGGTGTAGTTGATGTTGCGGTTGGACACCCAGGTGACAGTGTCGCCCACGGCCCGCCGGCGCAGCTCGTCGGCCACCTCGGCGACGGCCGCGACCTCCCGGCCCCGGGCCGAGAACAGGGTCACGATCTCGGCGACGCCGACCTCCTGGCCGGCGATCACCCCGGCCAGGACCTCGCCCACCGCTCCGCCTGCCCGTGGGGTGGCGGGGAGGAGCCGCGGCGGATCCGCGGCGCTGCCGGCGTGCCAGTCGGGCCGGTCGCGCGCCAGGCCTTCAGCGTCAGAC
>JANMRJ010001100.1:0-2247 GCA_031370985.1 Acidimicrobiales bacterium | reverse complement strand
GCCGTTCTGCTGGATCGACGAGCCCCTGGAACACCTCGACCCCGTGTCCCGTCAGCTCGTCGGCAGCACCCTCGCCCACCTGAGCGCGGCCGGCGGCCTGGAGCAGATCTTCGTCACCACCTACGAGGAGCCGCTGGCCCGAAGGCTGGCCGAGCTCCAGCCCGGCCGGGTCCGGGTCCAGTACCTGCGTACCGAACCGCCACGCTGATCGGCTCCACTGATAGATGTAGAGTAGGCGTATGCCGAGAATGCAGGTGTACCTTCCGGACGACCTGTACAAGGTGGTGAAGGCGCAGCACCTGCCGGCATCGGAGCTCCTCCAGGACGCAATACGGGCGGAGCTCGTCCGGCAGGAGTTGCTCAGCGAGACAGACCACTACATTGCCGACCTCGTTGGCGAGATCGGCGAACCGTCGCCCCAGCAGGTCGCCCGCGCCGATGGCCTGGCGGCCGAGATTCGGGACCGTGGCCGGCGCAGGAGGCCGGCGTGAGCCAACTGGTCCTGGATTCGGGCGGGGTCACCCGGCTGGCCCGACGCGACGCTGCATCGTTGGCGTCGATTCGAGCATTTCGACGAGAGGGCCTGTGGCCACCGGTCGTGCCGGCGATGGTCCTCATCGAGTCGCTGACCGGTACCCAACGCACCGATGCCAACGTGAACCGTCTCCTTAAGACCTGCTCCATCATCGAGCGCATCCCCGAAGGGCTCGCCAGGCGGGCGGCCTTCCTCCGAGCCCGCGCCCGGCAGGGTTCGGCCGTCGATGCCCTCGTGATCGCTATCGCTGAACCGGGGGGCGACGTGCTGTGCGGCGACCTCGCCGACCTGCGAGCGCTGGCCACGTACGCGGTTGATGTCAGCGTCCACCGCGCCTGACAGCTGCCTACGGACACCGCGCCCACGACCCTGGGGGTCGACACGCTCGTCTTGGCGGGCAAGGAGTTCACCGACGCCCAGATCGCGGTGGACGACATGAGCCTGCGCCAGCCCACCCTCGACGAGGTCTTCCTGACCCTGACCGGGTCCGCCGGCGACAATGCAGAGGAGCCCAAGTGACCGCACTCACCATCCCCGAGGAGACCGTCACCCACGACGGCCCGCAGCCCCCCCGGGGCATGCTCCACGACACGTGGGTCATTGCCCGCCGGGGGCTCCTGCACATGAAGCGCCAGCCCGAGGCCCTGTCCGACGCCACCATCCAGCCGATCATGTTCGTGCTCCTGTTCGCCTACGTGTTCGGCGGCGCCATCGACGTGCCGGGCGAGGGGAACTACCGGCGAGGACGCCGTGACCGTGGCGATTCAGACCCCAGCGCTTGAGCTGCTCGTATGATGGGGCGACGACGAGAGGAGAGTCGGTGGCACTGGCGAATCAGAGGCAGCCCATGGGCTGGAGCGATTGTCATAATTTGCTGGAGTCAAGCGAGGCTGTGGTCGATGCCTTCGCAGTAGCCAGTAGTTTGGATTTCTCAATGCTCGGGCGCAAGCTTGCTGAGGAGCACAACTGGACCGAGGAATTCCTAGGTGACGTTGAAGACCTCTACCGAAAGTTCCTTGCTCTCAACATCCTCTACCCCGAACGCAAGATCTGTCCCACCGGTCCAATCGATGAGTTCTGGCACGCGCACATTCTCGACACCCGCGCCTACGCCGCGGACTGCGACAAGCTCTTCGGGGAGTTTCTTCACCATTTCCCGTATTTCGGAATGCGTGGCGCAGATGACCGCGAGGCACTGGAGACGGCTTTCACGGAGAGTCGCGTACTCTTTATCCGGCATTTCGGAATCGACCCTTGCTCGGGAGAGGCCGAGGCGCGAGGCTGCTCGCCGCAGAGGTGTCCCTGAAGACGCCGACTTCCTTCTTCCGGTCGCCGGAGGATGACGATTCGCTCGAGGTTGTCAACCGGGAATTCTGGCGTTGCCTATTGGGCCACATGCTTCGCGAGTGCCCACCCGAAGCGGTTCGTTGCATCCTCGACATTGGTTGTCACCAGGGCGGGTTGCTGGAATTGCTCGCCGCGCACTTTCATCCCGATGTGCTCTTGGGGTTGGAGCCGTTAGCGGGGGCTAGGGAACGGGCGGGGTTTCGGTTGAAGGGTCGAGCTAATGAGGTCAAGATCCTGAGCACCGCACGTTGGTCGGAAATTCCCACTTCCAGCGTCGATATGGTGGCTGCCCACGAGGTTCTCTATCTGATTGAGGATATCCAGCAGTTCATGAGGTCGCTCGCTCGCGTAGTGAGGCCGGGAGG
>JANMRJ010001098.1:0-1069 GCA_031370985.1 Acidimicrobiales bacterium | reverse complement strand
GCCGTTCTGCTGGATCGACGAGCCCCTGGAACACCTCGACCCCGTGTCCCGTCAGCTCGTCGGCAGCACCCTCGCCCACCTGAGCGCGGCCGGCGGCCTGGAGCAGATCTTCGTCACCACCTACGAGGAGCCGCTGGCCCGCCGGCTGGCCGAGCTCCAGCCCGGCCGCGTCCGCGTCCAGTACCTGCGGACCGAACCGTCCCGCTGACGGCGTCGCTCGACCGGCAGACCGGATCAGACACGGGCCTCGAACCACTGCTCCTTGGTCTCAAGCACCCAGAAGGTGGCGAAGAGCAGGATCTCCAGGACCTCGAGGACCAGGATGCTGTGCCGGAAGTGGACGGCCATGAGCAGGGCTCCGGCACCGAGACTGACCGCCATCGCCACCCAGATCACGTTGTAGAGGCGCTTGTAGACCGCGACCCGGCACGCCCGTGCATTGCGGAACACCACGACGCCCAGGAACAGGAACATCAGGCCCGCAGCCATGGAGTGCGCCTGCAGCTCGAAGGCCGACCAGGTCAGGAACAGCACCACGCCGACCCCGAGGAGCCCGATGGTGACCATCAGCGAGACGGTCAGCCGGCCGGTGCGATCCGTCGACGCGAGCTTGCGCTGACCCTTGCCGCGGAGCGCCACGATCAGGACCACCGCGAAGGCGCCGGCGACGAACAGGGCGACCATGTTGTTCCGGATGCCCTCGTGGATCCACGGGGCCAGGACCTTCTTCCCCTCCCGGATAATGGTCGGCTCCAGGCCCCGCTCGGTCGAGAAGCAGTCGCCGGCCCCCGATGTCGGGACCAGCGCCACGACCGGAGCGAACATGCCCGCCAGGTTCAAGCACATGTCCTCAACGGTGCTGGCGCCTCTGACGACGATCAGTGAGAAGCCGATGACGATCAGGCCCCCGACGAAGATCGAGCGGACCGGCGTGTAGTAGTAGGCGCTGATCGATGTCTGCAAGCAGTGGCCGGGGGCCTGCAGCCACTCGTAGACGACGGATGCCGTCAGCATCACCACCGCGGCGATCACCCCGAAGCGCAGGTAGCGATAGGTCGTTCGCGCTCCG
>JANMRJ010001073.1:0-1481 GCA_031370985.1 Acidimicrobiales bacterium | reverse complement strand
GCCGTTCTTCGCCGGGAAGCGGACCCGCGTGGACGTTGGGTGCAGACGGGCGGTCGAAAGCCTCCGCGTGTCGGACCGCTAAGGGGCGTGGCAGACCAAGGCGCTCCGGCTGGTCTGGTGGTGGGGTCCTCGACGGGTCGGCCCGGTTGGCCGCCGCTCTGTTCGTGATTTCAGGTGACCACGACGACGGCACGCAGATTGGCGAGGGAAGAGTCGAAGCGCTCGGCCCACGGCCAACGCTGGGGCATGTGCATGGTGAACTTTCGAGCCGAGAAGGTGATGCGCCCGGGCGTGCGTAGGTAGCGCCGCCGCAAGGTGTCGGTGGCGATGAGGGTCTCACCGAGGCCGAGACGACTGGTCCAGCGAGCCAGGTTGTGGGCCATGATGTTCAGAGCGAGCCAGGCGGCGTTGGCCCCGAAGCGCCCCGAGGGCATGTGGTTCAACCCGACGCCGTACTTGAGGTCGCGGATCGTCGTCTCCACCTCGACGTGACGACGGTGGTCGGCCTCGATGGGGATCGTTCCGCCCACCCGGTCGGTCACCAGCGCGTGGTAGGCCCAGTCGACCAGAAGGGCCTGCTGGGACCCCGGGGTGGGCTTGGTGCGGCGCACGATGAGCCGTACGACGGGGGCCTTCTTCCCGAAGGGCCGGTAGGTGGCTCGGCCACGTCCGCGCCGTCGAGGAAGTACGGGATGGCCACCCATGCGTCCTCGGGGATGGCGGCGATGGCCTTGCGGATGGCCGGGTTCAGCTTGACGGTGATGGAAAAGCGCGCGTCAGCGTCCCTGCAGGCGGCGGCGACCGACCCCGCATAGAAGCCCGAATCGGCCCGCAGGGTGATGGGCCCGCTGGCCCCTGCCGCCCGCACCCGGTTGAACGTCTCGGTGGGAAGCCGGCCGCTCCCCGGCCGGAGTTGGCGTTGCCGCCCCGCTGGCGGCAGTGCACCACGTCGCCGGGGCCGGCCACGTCCGCCATCAGCGGGTGGTAGCCCCGCACCTTGTTGTAGGTGAACTTGCTCCCGCCCTGCTTCTTGAGGCCGTAGGTCTCGACGATCGAAGAGTCGAAGTCGATGGTGAACGGCGCCTCGCCCGGCCCGGCCCCGGCGGCCCACGCCCGGGCCAAGAGCGCGGCGGCCATCTTGTCGAGCTGGCGGGCATGGCCCCAGGTGAAGCTGCGCAGGAAGGTGCCGAGGGTGGACGGGGCCAGCACGGCATGGCCGAGCACGGCCTGGGTGGAGCCCGCCCGCAGCGCGTCCGCGTCATCGATGCTGTCGCCCCCGGCCAGCGCCGAGTGGACCAGGCCTCGCGGTAGCAACGGCGACGAATTCGCGCCAGCCGCAGTGGCGGCGTCCCGACAGATGGGCCAGGGCCGAACGCCCGTTCGGGGAACGGGTAGGGGAGTGGCGGTCACGCAACGGGCTTGATAGCCGAAGAGTGGTCTATGGGTTCGAGCTGGGCAGGTCCCGTGAGCTAAGCCGGCTC
>JANMRJ010001071.1:0-2599 GCA_031370985.1 Acidimicrobiales bacterium | reverse complement strand
CTCCTCGCCTTCGGTGACCAGCGAGACCGGGCCGTTGCCGATATCCACGACGCGGCCGAGCTGCTCCGGGTCCTGGCCGGCGCCGGCCGCAGCGAGTTGCAGGTGGTGGCCGGGGAGCTTCAGGATGCGCTGGCGCCCATCCGGCAGGTCACCGCGCAGCTGCGGGTCCTGGTCGGCCGGTTCGGCGCCGCTCCCCTCGACGATCCGGTGGTAGCGGTGCTGATGCTCCTGGAGGCGGTCAAGGCGTCGACGGTCTTCGATCCGCTTGCCGATGCCATCCTCCGCCTGCTCCACCGATTTCCGGCGGGGATCAAGACCGCCCTCGTCGCCCCCGTGAAGGAGGTGGCGGCCGAGGTCGAACGCCTGCTGTCCGAGTTCGACATCCGATTCGTCACCGACGAGCTGGCGGCGGTTCAAGCTGCCGTTGTTGCCCAGATCGAGACCATCCGGCCGTCCGTGGCGCTCGCCGGCCTTCTCGGACCGGCCCAGGACGCCATCGACGCCCTCGTCGAGCTGGACGTGCTCGAACCCGTCCGGGCTGTGGTCAAAGAAGTGGCAGACATCCTCACGGCCCTGGAGGCGTTCTCGCCCACCACCCTCCTGGCGCCGGTCGTCGACATCTACAACGATGTCGTCGCCGCAGCCAGCGGGCTCGACGTCGACCGTCTCGCCGGCCCCGTCATCGACGCCTTGCAGGCCATTGACGCCGAGCTCGACGACGGGCTCGACCAGGCCGCCGCCGCGGTGAAGCGGCTTCAGGAAGCACTGCCGTGAAGCGGCTTCAGGAGACACTGCCGTGACGGCGCGGTCGATCAAGGAGGCATCCGGCTATGGGTGACATCGCCACGCACCGCAAGGTCTACGAGGAGTTTGTCCGGCCGCGCCTCACGTCGCTCACCGACGACGAGGCCATCTTTGTCGAGTTGGGCAACTTCCTCACCGATATCTCACAGTTTCGTGATCCGTTCGCCCATCTGAGCGGCAAGCGGACCATCTGGAACAAGGTACGGAGCGAGCGATGGGGACTCCGGTTCCTCTTCTTCGCCGACCTGGTGGCTGACATGGACGGCTACCTCGACCAGCTCTTGGGTGTTCCCGCCGGCGGCGATCCGAACGGTCGCGGCCGCGTCCCCCATGGGAAGCTGGCGGCCTGGTTCCGCGAGATCTTGTTCGCGTACGCGGTCGAGAAGTCATTCCGGCAAAAGGCACTGCCTCGGCCATACCTCATTGACCCTCCCGAGCTGCGCCGCCTCTACGACACCCACTTCACCCAGTACTTCCCCCATGAGCACCTCGACTTCCCTCCTGAACGGGGCACGGGTCGGCTCGACAACTTCACGCTCTCAACGGTCGCCGCGGGAGATGCAGCTGCGGGCACTCGGCGCATCGCCGCCTACGTCGAACGTCATCTTGAGTACGTTTCCGACATCCTCACGCGGGTCGAACGGGACTGGGCTCACGCCCCGGCCAACCTCAGTGGTGCCGACCGCCACGACGCCCTCGTCCGGCTAGGCCACGCGGGCCACGCCGTCGAGGACTACTTCTTCCACTCCAACTTCACCGAGCTGGCCTTCGCGTCGACGGGGCTCCCGCTGCCGCTCTTCGATCCGGCCGAGACTGTGGATGCCCACGACCCGGATGGCGAGCTGGTCCCCGGGCCAACGTCGTCGCGCTGGGCGCGCATCCATCACCGGCGCCTCCAACGTCCCGTCCTTGGGAGCGATGGCGAGACGTTCAGCGCGTCCACGTCGGTGCCGGCCGACCTCGCCTTCACCGCGCTGTTGGGATCGGAGGACATCTTCCACACGATCCTCGACGCGCTCGGCTTCCTTGCCGCCGAACCGGCTTTCGATGCCCGCCAGCTCATCGCGCAGCTGAACGAGGCGTGCGGCTCGGACCATCGGCTGTCGGGGGCGCTGGCCGCGCTGGCCACGGTCGGGCTGGACAAGGCCGCGGAGGTGCCCTGGGCCATCCTGCACGTGTTGCTGTTCGGGGACGAGAAGGCGAAGGCCAGCGCGTTGACGGCGTACAACTGCCTGGTCACGACGGGTGCGCTCGAGTCGTTCATGAGCGGGCTGGCCACCAAAGGTCTCATCCACCGCTTGGCCGCCGAGGCCGTCGGACGGGCGTGCACGCTCGAGCGGAGCATGCTGTCGGAGTACTCGTTGGTGGGGAAGGGCATCCTTGGCACGCTCATCGAGCTCATGGGCGAGGCCAAGGACCGTTCGGTTGCCTCCCAGGCACGCAGCGTGGAGCTGGACGCGATCAACGACGGGGAAGTCGGTGGCCCCCCGCAGACCCGCATGGGGTACACGCCGTCCGACAACGGCGCCGGCGCCGAGCGAATCGGCACCCACTCCCTGCTGTCCAAGGACAGCGTGCGCAAGCAGCCCCTCCGGCGCCAGGCCATCAACCTGGCCGGCTTCACCCTCTCCTACGTGGCCAAGACGATGGCTGAGCAGCAGAGCGGTGTCGCTCCGCTGCCGAACGTCGACTGGCAGCAGCTCCTGAGCCATTTCGCGTGCCACCCCGACCAGGCGCGGGACAAGTGGTGGCAGCCCGTGCTGGAGTGGGACCGCACCGAGCTGACCCGGCCACC
>JANMRJ010001050.1:0-2920 GCA_031370985.1 Acidimicrobiales bacterium | reverse complement strand
GCGGGGCCAAGCGCACCAGATAGCCAGCTGCACCGGATAGGTTCGTTCGGTGCCGGAACCGCTGCGTATCGAAGTCGTGCCCGAGGACTCCTACGCCCAGGAGATGGCCAAGGCCACCAAGGTCCTGTTCGCCCACGACATGATCCAGGTCGACTTCGCCGGCCGCGACCTGTGGATCGTGGCCCATGACGTGGTCGACAAGGGCGTCGAGGCCGGCCAGCGCTTCGCCGCCACCATCCAGGACATGGACAGCGGTCGGGTGATCCTGGCCGACGGGCGCTTCGACGAGCTCGAGTACTCGACGCTGAACAATGCTGCGTGGCAGCGCCCGCCGTTCGACGACGAGTTCGGGTGGGCGGTCGACCTCCTGAAGGAGGACGCCACGTTCGGCCCGGCGCTCGAGGCCGGCGAGCTGGTGGCCTATCGGCCCACGCCGGTCCTCGTCAGCATCCAGGACCCCGACGGGAACCTCGACCGGGCGGTGGCGGTGGGCCTGCGATCGCCCGCCGGCGAGCACCGCATCGTGGGTGTCCGCAACGCCGACGGGGAGATCCTCCGGGCGCCGGCCAACGCGCCTGGGCCGTCGACCGACGATTGCGGCGCCCCCGCCGAGGCCTCAGCGCCGGCAGTGCCCGGTGCGCGCCAGGCCCGGGTGCGGGTGTGGCAGGGCGACATCGTGCTCTGGGAGATGCTCGTTGTTCGTCCGTCGGCATCATCGGGCACCAACGGCTCCGGCGTGGAGCTGCGCACCGTCGACTACCTGGGCGCCCGGGTCCTGCAGCGGGCCCACCTACCCATCGTGAACGTCCGCTTCGACGACACCGGCGCCGCCGAGCGCCACTGGGCGTACGAGGAGGCGGCCTTCGTGGCCGAGGGCAACGACCCGGTCCCGGGCTTCCGGGTGTGCACGGCCCGGCCGGGCACCATCCTGGAGACGGGCACCGATGGCGGCGGCTTCCGCGGCGTCGCGTTCTGGGCCGACGGCGACGAGGTCGTGGTCTCCAGCCAACTGGAGGCCGGCCCCTACCGGTACGTCAACGAGTGGCGGCTGGCCGCGGACGGCACAATCCGGCCCCGATTGGGTTGCTCGGCCGCCACCAATTCGGTGACCTGCAAGCCGCACGTCCACCATGCCTACTGGCGGCTGGACTTCGACATCCTGGCCCCCGGCTCGAACGTGTGCCGCGAGTTCAATGACCCGCCTATCCGGGGCGAGACGCGGTGGCACTTCATGCGCTTCGAGGTCAGGCGGCCCCGTGACGCGGCCCATCACCGGCACTGGCTGGTCCGCCACGACCGGGACTCCCGCGAGTATTCGATCATGCCCGGGCCAGATGACGGCACCGCGGACGACTTTGGCGCCGGTGATGTCTGGGTCCTGGCCTACAGCCCCGACGAGATGGACGACGGCCAAGGGTTCACCACCGACCCGGCGCTGGTCCGGGCCGATCTCGACCGGTTCGTGTCAGGTGAGGGCGTCCACAGCAAGGATGTCGTGGTCTGGTACGGCGTGCACGTCAGTCACCCGGGTACCGGCGCCGAGCGCGTGGGGCCCGACCTCGTGCCCGGTCATTGGCACCCCAAGGTCCTCCCCGAGACCAAGCTGCTCGATCCCGACCCGCCCGCGGTCGCGGCGGAGTAGCGCACCCGGACCTCGCGGAGCACCGGCGTCCAGGACGGGTCGCTGGTGGCGAGCAGTGCCCGGTACTGGAGGTACCTGGAGGTGGCGGCCACCCTGTCGCCGGACTGGGCTAGGGCTCGCCACGGCGACCACGACCGGTCGGGCCGGGCGCGGCCGCCGGTGCGTACCTCGATGGCCATGCTTGTCTTTTCAGGAACGTCGGCCGCCCAGGTGGCGTCGTGCCAGTCGGCCGCCGTTCCCGCGTCGAGCACGCGGGACGTGAACCGGCCCTCGCTGGCATAGGGGGAGAGGCGCATCCACTCGATGCGGAGGGGCTGCGTGCCCAGGCGCTCGTTGGTGGCCATGGCCCGCATGTATCCCGGCATGGGCACCATCAGGTGGGCGAGGCGGTGCCCGTCGACCGAGAAAACGATGTCGAGAATGTTCCAGTCGATCCTGAAGGTATGTGGGGCGTCGAACAGGTCGCCCGAGAACTTCTTGTCCTCAATGGTCAACAAGTGGGTGCGGCCATAGAGCTGGCGGCCCCATTTGGTGCTGAACATCACCCACGGGACGTCGACGAAGTCGATCCCGAGGCCGGCGTGCTGGTCGGGCCGGGCCGCGAACACCGCGGAGAACTCCAGCGAGCGGGGACTGAGGAGGACCGGCTCGCTGCGCAGGCTGGCGCCGTCGAGGCTGAGCATGCCGTCGCTCAGGGTGCCCGAGCCGCGCTCGACGCGGGGTACCACGCTCCAGCCCTCCGGGAGGTGGTCGCCGGTGAACTCGCCGGCGATCTTGGGGGCGAGGATGACCTCGCCGGCGATCGTGCTGGCGACGTACGCGCCGGCGTCGGTGGTGCCGGCGTCGAAGTCATGAACGGCAGCAGTCATGAAGGGCAGCGTCAGTCACCTCACTCAGCACGGTTCCGGATTGTCGCATATGGGATGCCGGCGTCTGGGTGGCTGTAGGTCGAGAACACTCATTGCGGCGGGTTCCGGACGCGCGCGAGGCTTCTTTCGAGAGCCAAAAGGCGGACCGACGCCACGGCCTGTTCGAACGAAAGGTCGCCGAGGATGGGGAAGTATTTTGGTCGTGAGCCACGCTATTCCCTCGAAGAGATCGAACGGCAGGCGCAGGACGCAATCGACGCCCGGGTGAGCCTGGGCCGGCCGCCGGCGGAGGACTGGGCACCCCTGAAGGCCCGCCTCGCGGAGAATGACCGGGCCATGGCCGCCCCGCCGGTCTTGGCCGAGCCGCAGCCCCTCCAGATCCGCGCGGTGCGGGTAACTGCTGCCATGG
>JANMRJ010000892.1:0-4260 GCA_031370985.1 Acidimicrobiales bacterium | reverse complement strand
CCTCCCACGGGTTCACCGACGCATCGACGCCCGGGTCCCACCAGGGGGTCTCGCCGGGCGCGGCTGGGTCGAGCGGCGCATCGGCCCGGCTCACGCTGGCGGCGCCGGGTGCGGTGACCGTGCGAAGGTACCGGACGGCACCATGGAGTTTGTCGAACAGTTCCGGGGGCATGGCGTCGACCCGGTCGATGATGGCCGCCGCCTTGGCGTCGGTACCCCGGGCCTCGTGCTTCTCCTCGTCGGTGAGGGTGAGTACCCGCAGGGCCAGGATCTCATCGATCTCCGTCGAGTCGAACATGTCGCCGGCGCTCTCGGGGGCGATCTCCGGGTAGTCATACAGCGTGATGGGCGAGGAAAGGATGACGCTGCGCTCGCCTTCGTCACCGATGAGCACAGGCCAGGTGCCCTCGTTGACACAGGAGGCCACTGCGCCGGTGGCGAACTCCGGGTAGTCGAGCAGCGACAGGAAATGCCCGTGGTGGACGGCCAGCAGCGTGTGGACCGCGGTCAACGAGCGGCGCACCACGTCGTCGCGGGAGGCGCCCGGGTTGGCCCACGGGGTGACGTTGGCCACCACGACGCGGAACTTCACCAGCGGGTAGGGGCCGTCGAGGCGTTCCGCCGTCACCCGCACCTCGGCGGAGATGGCCTGGCGCTCGCGTACGACGCGGCCGGCGCTGCCCTGCCCTTCGATACGCAGCTGCTCGACCTCGCGCATGGGCGCCAGCTCGAAGGCCAGGACCCGCTCCCCCAGGCCGAGCGCCTCGACATCGAGTTCCTCCTCCACCGCTTCGTCCCAGGTGGTCCAACGGTGGCCGTCAACCTCGAGCGATGCGACCGGGGTGCCAGAGGCGTCCTGGACGGTACGCGTCTGGATCCGCAGGAAGCGGAGCTTCAGGTCCACGACCGGCCGGGCCCCCTCGACGAGTACCTCGGTCTGCATCGTGGCGCGCTCGCCGGCCTCGACCTCGCAGTGGGCCTTGGGGGCCACAACGCCGAACTGCCAACGCACCTGGTTCTTGGCCGACGAGGCCCGGTACGGGTAGAGCACGTACCCCTCGTACAGGACGGCCTCGGCCACTTTGCGGGCCCGCTCGAAGCCAGCCTGGGTGCTGCGCACGCTGGCGGACAGCGTGCTCATGCGCCGGCCTCCTTTAGCAACGCCTCGAGGGCCTGCTCCCATGTCGGCAGCGCCCGCTCGGTCTTGAAACGCTCGAGAGCGTCGAGGGTCTCCCGGCGGAGGCGGATCCATCCGCTGTTGGGGAAGTACAGGTCCATCAGCTGCCGCCACACCGCGGCGGGCATCTTGAAATGGCACTCCTTGTGCCACGGCACCGGCTCGACACCGGCACCGGAGAAGACCGTGCCGTTGAACAACAGGACCAGCGGGACATCGCCATCGTCGAGAGCGTGGAGGTACTTGGCCGCCGAGACCTCGAAGTCGTACGTACACGGCACGGGAAGCTCGACCTCGCCGGCGCCGGTGAACCCGGCGACCATGGTCGACGCATGCGTCCAGAGGATGGGCTTGTGCGTGTCGCCCCACCGGGGCGACTCGCCGAACATAGCCAGGAGCCGCTCCTCCTCCGCCGGCGAGTAGAGCCGGCGCTGCGGCTCGATGCGCAACTGGCACCGCAGAGCGATGGTGTGAACCCGGGCTCCCGTCGTCTCGGTCAGCTTCAGCTTGAAGAGGAGCGTCGGCGCGGCCGCGTAAGGGTCGGGCTCGACGCCGAGGACGAAGAAGTCGACATCGCTCACGGTGTCAGGTCGCCCTCGTCTTGATGCGGGCGAAGAAGGCGTTCAGCTCGCTGCGAGCCTCCTGGCCGCCGTCGAAGCCCTGCCACAGCCGGCGCATCTGGCCCACCAGCTCGTAACAGGCGTCGATGGGCACGATGTAGCCCTCGGCCGGCGCCCGCACCAGGAGCGCCTCTACGTCGTCGGCCATGTCGGCCAGCTCGGGGTTGGCGTTGGCCAGCCGCTCCCACGCATCGAGAGCAAGCATCGACTCGGTGGCGCCGGCCGGGCTGGGATAGAACGCCACCACGCGGTCCTCCACCGAGTTGCGGAAGAAGAACGCCATGGCCACGGGGATCTGCAGCTCCTCCCACTGACCGGGCGAGAGGGCGAAGCTGCGGAGGGTGATGTAGCGCTCGGGCACGGCGCGGAAGCGGTTCCCGCCGGCGCCACCGCCGGCGAAGAGCAGGTAGCACGGCCGGCACGCGCACATGAGGCCGCGGTTGTCGAGGTCAACGACGTGGCCGTGCTGGTCGGCCACCTCGGCCTTGCACAGCTCGCACTTCTCGCCCGGGCGCGGCAGCGGAACCGGCGCCCGCAGGCGCTGGAGCAGATCGAACGGCCCCGTCTGCTGCGCAGTCACGCGCTCACACCCGCACCGGCTTGGCCCGCAACTGCACCGGCGTCGGCGGCACTACGGGCCCCGCCGGCGGCTCGGACTCGATACCCGTGCCGTGAGGTACATCGTCGACATCGCCGTCGACGATGATGTGGGCTACCTCCGGCGCTCCCTCATGGATGGCATCCTCGACCGCCATCTTCAGCGTGATCGCCGAGGACGGGCAGCCGTCACAGCTACCCAGCAGGCGGATGGTGACGGCGCCGGCCTCCTCGTCCACGCCCAGCACCTCGACATCGCCGCCGTGCGACGCGAGGTACGGCCTCACCTTGTCGAGGGCGGCATCGATCCGGGCCGAAAGGTCGAAGGGGTGCAGCCCGTGGAGCACGAGCAGGTTCGCCACCAGCTCGTTGGAGACGACCTTGTGAAGGAGGGCGGCGTCACCCGCCTCCACGACGATCTCGAGCACGTTGGAGAGACCGGCCCCGTACAGATCGGTCACCAGCCGGATGCACTCCTCCGCCCGCTGGCGGGCCGTCGGCTCGAGTGACCGGAACTCCTCCAGGAGGTGCTCCAGCCGCTCGCCGACTGCTTGAAGGTCCTGCGAGCTCACGCCTCGAGCGACGTGTTCACCGAGGTGGGGGTGTGCACCTTGCGGAGCACCTTGCCCTTGCCCAGGTACATGTGCACACCGCAGGGCAGGCACGGGTCGAAGCTGCGGACGGCCCGCATGATATCGATCCCCTTGAAGTTCTCCCGGGTGTTCTCCTCGAAGATCGGGGTGTTCATCACCGCGTCCTCATAGGGCCCGGGGGTGCCGTACACGTCGCGGGGGTTGGCATTCCACGGCGTCGGGGGGTAGGGGTGGTAGTTGGCGATCTTGCCACCCTTGATGACCATGTGGTGCGACAGCACGCCGCGAACGGCCTCGGTGAAGCCCACGCCCACGCCCTCGTCGGGCACCTCGAAGGACTCCCACGTCTTGGTGTGCCCGGCCCGGATCTCGGCCAGCGCCTTCTCGGCGAAGTGCATGGCGCTCGCCGCCGCGTAGGCCTGGAAGTAGGTGCGAGCCCGGTTGCGCTCGATGGCGTTGGACCACTTGGGGATCTTCCACTCGAAGCTGACCTCACCCTTGAGGGCGGTCTTCGGGAGGTTGATGACCACGCTCTTGCCGGTGGCCTTGACCCAGCCGCCGGCGTCAACGATGCCCGACAGGGCGGTCGACCACAGGCGAGCGATGGGGCCGCCGCCGGTGTCGAGGGCCAGGTGGTCCTTGCCGTCGAACCAGCGGGGCGACATCACCCAGCTGTACTTGCCGTCGAAGTCGCGCTTCTGGGGCTGGGGCACGGTGTGCTGGTTCCAGGGGTGGCGGCGGTCGACCGGGTTCCCCAGGGGGTCCTTGTCGACGAACATGGGCTGGTCGGCCCAGTCGTCGTAGAACGAGCTGCCCAGCAGGATGCGGATGCCCAGGTTGATGTCGACCAGGTCGTTGGTGACGAGCTTGCCGTCCACGACCACTCCGGGTGTGACGAACATGGCCCGGCCCCACTCGGTCATGTCGCGGTACTTGAAGTTGCAGACATCGGGGTCCTGGAATGCGCCCCAGCAGTTGAGCAGGACCCGCCGGCGGCCGACCTCCTCGTAGCCGGGCATGGCCTCGTAGATGAAGTCGAACAGGTCGTCGTGCAGCGGGACGACCTTCTTCATGAACTCGCAGTAGCGCATGAGGCGGGTGATGTAGTCGGTGAAGAGCTGGATGGTGGCCGTGGTGCCGACGCCGCCCGGGTACAGGGTGGACGGGTGCACGTGGCGACCCTCCATCAGGCAGAACATCTCCCGGGTGTAGCGGGAGACCACCAGTGCCTCACGGTAGAACTCGCCCGAGAAGGGGTTGAGCGAGCGCATGA
>JANMRJ010001042.1:0-2445 GCA_031370985.1 Acidimicrobiales bacterium | reverse complement strand
TCCGTTGAAGGCAGGTCCATGCCCGTGTTCTGAGCGGCGATGGCCGGATCGTTCCACTTCGTGATCTTGCCGAGGAAGATCCCGGCGACCATGTCCGGGGTCATCTTGATCGGGGCCGACAGGCCCTTCAAGTTGTAGGCGACGACGACCGCTCCGAACGTGGCTGGGATCTCGACGGGCTCGCCATTGCCGGCTGCAGCCTGAATTTCGGAGTCCTTGAGGTAGGCGTCAGAGGCGCCGAAGTCGACGGTGTTGTTGGTCCACTGCTTGATTCCGCCGCCGGAGCCGATCGACTGGTAGTTCAGCTTTACGCCGCACTTGGTGTTGTAGTCCTCGCCCATCTTGGACAGGAGCGGGAAGATGAACGTGGAGCCTGCGCCGTTCAGCTGCCCATCGCCCTTGCTGCATCGATAGGTGACGGCTGCTCCGGACGTCGTCGCCTGCGGTGCGCCCGAAGCTTCGGTGGCGGCTGCGCTCGATGCCGCGCTCGGCGCCGCTGAAGGTGCTGTCGTTGCGCCGCCTGAGCAGGCTCCCAGGATGATGGCGGCCAATAGGGCCAACGCTCCGGGGCGGCCCGGAAGATGAGTCGTCACGAATCGTTTCCTCCTGCAGGCCGCGCGGCTTGGACGCGCAGCCGAATCCGGGTAGGTCTTCTCGGTCCTTACCCGCGAACCGTCGCTCCACGCCGTCAACGGCCCTTTTGCGTTTCGTTAACGCTCGATCAACGGTCCGCGGCCGCGATAGGCCAGCACCTCGACCTTCTCGAGCGTGATCAGGCCATCGCCGACCATCTCGTCGAGCTCCGGCAGGATCGACCGGATCCGCTGCTCCTGGTCGACGACCTCGATCAGGATCGGCAGGTCCTCGGACAGGCGCAGGAGTCGCGCCGTGTGGAGGTGGGCATTCGCACCGAAGCCTTCGATGGCTCGGATGACGGTCGCGCCGGCCATCCGTTGCTCGCGGAGGAATTCGACGATCGCTTGGTAGAGCGGCTTGCCGTCGCGATGGTCAGCCTCGCCGACGTAGATTCGAACAAGGAGCGCCGGTCCCTCGATGCGCATCAGATCGCCCTCCCGATGACCAGCCCGGCAGCGACCGCCGCCAGTCCGATGAGCATGGAACCGCCGAGGTTCGCGATCGCCGGTCCCCATGACCCGCTCTCGACAAGCCCCCAGGATTCGAGCATGTACGTCGAGAACGTGGTGTACGCGCCGATAAAGCCGATCATCAGGGGACCCCTGATCTCGGCTGGGAAGACGGCCCGCTCCGTGGTCATGGCGAAAAGGAGCCCGAGGAGGAACGAACCGCTCGCGTTGACCACGAGCGTTCCCCACGGGAATCCGCCGCCGGTCCGTTCGCTGACGAAGCCGTCCACGACATAGCGCGAGAGCGCGCCAGCGAACCCACCTAGCCCGATGAGAATGAGCGGCATACGCGTCCAGCATAGCCGCGGGTAGGTTCGCGGGTGCGAGCATTCGCGGGTGCGAGCGAGCTCGAACTGCTTGCCGAACGTGGCAGACTTGCGTTCTGGCAAAGGGTCCGTGAGGACCGGCCGGCAAACGATTGGGGCATGAGGGAACGCGGAAGCCGCGTTCCTCATCAGGAGGCGATCGATGGCCAAGGATCGTGGTCGATCCGCGAAGGGGACGAGAGCCAAGGACGCGCTCATCGAGGCGATGACCGACCTCGTCGGTGACGCCAGAGGGGCCGTTGACCCACTGTCGAAGCGCGCAGGCAAGGAGATTCGCAAGCTCGAAACGAGGCTCGTGGCCGCCCGGGCAACCGAGGCCAAGCGTCTGCGCCAGCTCGCCGCGGCGCAGGGCTCCAAGGGGCGGAAGGAGGTCGCCAAGCGCTCGAAGCAGGCGGGCGCGGCTGCCCAGGAAGTTGCCGCTGTGGCGGGCAAGTTGGCGAACCTCGCGGCGTCGGCGGCCGGGACTGCGGCGAGCACGACCGGCGGGGCGGCCCGGGCGGTCGGGATGGCTGCCGTTCAGGCGGTCGAGGCGTTCTCCCCGATCAAGGCGGCGCGTCCGGCAGCGCGCACATCGACAGCGGCTACGCCGTCACCGACGCGACCACCTGCGACGAAGGCCAAGCCCGCCACGCCACGCAAGCCCGCCACGGCCGCCAAGCCCGCCGTGACCCGCAAGCCCGCTACGCCACGCAAGCCAGCCGCCGCCCGAACGACCGCAGCCCGGCCGACAACACGGAGGCGCCTTCGTCCACCGGACAGCGGGAGCGGCGACGCTTCCAGCTGACGAGACGGCGGATGCTGCCCTGACCGACGCGGCCCCGGCCGTCGGGCGGGTGGTCGGCGCGTCGGTCGATCTCGGTTCGAATTCGGTCCATCTCCTGGTGGCCGCGATCGCCGACCATCGGCTCCAGTCACTCGTCGACGAGTCCGCCTTTCTGGGGCTCGGTTCAGCGGTCGCGGAGCGCGGGTACCTG
>JANMRJ010001026.1:0-11352 GCA_031370985.1 Acidimicrobiales bacterium | reverse complement strand
CCGGGGCCCCGCTGCTACGGTCGTGGGCTTGCGCGGGGACCGAACTTTAACACGCGTGGCCTTTTCGATAACTGAACGGCGAAGCAGCCGGTGACGCCGAACCGTCTTCTCCCCACCGACCTCCGGGCCCGACTGCGGCGGTCGGCGCTCGCGAAGGTCAATCAACTGATGGCGCCGCTGAACGTCGCCGTCATCCCCCGTTCGACGCTCGACATCTGGGATGCGACGCGAGGATCGTCGTACGTCGCCTCGACGCTTCCCGACGGAGCCGCCGAGGAACTGCAACCGACAGCGCCCCGCCTGATCGAGCTGACCGGGCGCCTGAGCGGACATCCCGCGGGCCGGCGGTCGCTCTGGAGCGACAGCATCCTGAAGGACCAGATCGACCTGCGGCACTTCCGAGGCGACAATGCCTACCTCTGGCAGCGCCGGCAGAACACCCACCCGGCGCAGTACGCGCTGACCACCGACTACGTCCGGCGCCACGACGAGCTCGGGCTACTCGAGACCTTCGAGGAGGACGGCGCCTTCGGGGCGTACGTGTTCGACATCGACGGGCTCCGCGTGAGCCGAGACCTTCTCGACTCGGTCCTGGAGCTCAACTTCCTGGAGCAGTCGGCCGGCATTTCCAGCCGAGCCACCTGCGTGCTGGACATCGGGGCCGGGTACGGACGGTTGGCGCACCGAGCGACGCGTGCCTTCCCGTCGATCACCTATCTCTGCACCGACGCGATCCCGATGTCGTCCTTCCTGTGCGAGTACTACGTACGGTTCCGCCAGCTGGAGGATGTCCATGTCGCCGCGGCCGACGAGATCGAAGCCCTCGCCGGCGCACTGCGGCCGAAGCTGGCCGTGAACGTGCACAGCTTCCCGGAGTGCCCCATCGAGGCGATCTCGTGGTGGATCGCGATGTTGGCCCGGAGCGATGTCGACACGCTGTTTCTCGTCTCAGGGGAGTCCGAGCTGCGCTCCACCGAGCCGGACGGGACCAGGCTGCCGTTCCTGCCGGTGCTCGAAAGGAACGGGTACAGGCTCGTATCGACGCAGCCGAAGTACGCGCATTCCGCGAGCGTGCAGGAACATGGCGTCTTCCCGGCGTATTACCTGCTCTTCAACCGCCTCTGAACCGCGTCTGAACTGCCGTATTCAGGTCACCTCCTGCTCAAAGCCGACGAGCCGGCGGAAGGCCTGACCGGCGGCCTGAACACTTGCCTCGCTCAGGTAGAACTCGCGTCCGCGCCATCCCAGCTCGACCTGAGCCGCGGGATCACCGAGCAGTCGGGCAAGGGCCTCGGCCAGCGCGTCCGGTACCGGTGCGACCACTTCCACACCGCGGTGCCCCACGAGGGCCTCCCACCGGTTCGGACCGTCCGTGGCGACGACCGGACGGCCCTGCGCGAGCGCAGCGGCGAGCATGCCGCGACGGCCGCTCGGCCCCTCCTTGTCAACGAGGACAACCACGTCGCACCCCGCGAGGTGTGAGGCAAATGCCTCCGCCGGCAGCACCTCGCTGAAGTCGAGCCGGTCGGCGACGCCGTGCCGTGCCGCCAGCTCGCGCCACATCCGGCCGGCGTCGGAAGCGCCCCCTGGTGCACCGAGCAGCTCGATGCGGAGCCCGGCCGGCGGCGCGATGCGGGCGATGGCACGGAGCAAGAGATCTGCCCTGGCCGTCTCGTTGCCGTAACCGATGACACCGATCCGCGGCGTGTCGTCGCCACGCGCTACCGGTTCCTCGCCGAGGTTCGAATAGACGGGCACGACCTGCGCCGGCCGGCCGTGCATCCAGCGCCGTAGCCCGCCGAGGGTGGTCGCGCGCTCCGCCGTCGTGACGACGACCGCGTCCGAGGTCCAGAGAACCACCCTGAGCGCCGTCTGTTGGCTGAGCGAGATGAGCCGGCCCCGTAGCCCCCGCGTGCCCCAGGGGTAGGCCAGCTCGTGTAACACCACGACGACGCGTACGCGCCTCAAGCGGCTCACCGCACCGACAAGGATCCCCGGGAGCGGAACGCCACGGAACCCGTACGAGAACGGGCTGTACTGCCAGACGACCGCGCTGCCGGGCGCCATGCGCGCCATCCGCCAGAGGATCCGCGCCGCCGCGCCGACCGCCGGGCCCAGCCGGTCGCCGCAATTGGGGACCCATGCCTCGCCGACGACGAGCCCGGTCCGGCGCAGCTCCTCCGCCAGCAACGCTCCGTGGTCCCGTACGCCGCAGGGGCCGGCGGACACAAGGCCACCGACGAGCACCATCCCGGGCTCGGGCGTGCCGCGAACGGCGTGGCCGGCGGGAGACACTGCAAGACAGTCTAAGTACGATCCGGGGATGAGCCTCCGCCCGTCGCCGTCTCAGTCGCGCCGAGCCGCGAAGCGCGTGCTGAGTTCGGTCGGGACCCAGGTGCGCCGTAGCCTGGACCGATTCGGGTATGACCTAATCCGGCAGGGTCCGGAGTTCCCACCGGACTTCGACGACGCGACCGCGGCGATCGTCCGCGCCGTTCGGCCGTTCACCATGACATCGCCCGAGCGCATCTTCGCCCTCTGCGAGGCGGTGCGCTACCTGGAGCGGACGGCGGTGCACGGGTCGATCGTCGAGTGTGGCGTGTGGCGGGGCGGCAGCATCATGGCCGTCGCCAAGACCCTCCTCGACCTAGGTATCACCGACCGTGACCTGCACCTCTTCGACACCTTCGAGGGGATGACCGCACCGACCGATCGTGACGTGGAGCTCGGTGGCGTCCCCGCATCGAGCTACTTCGCGCCCTCAGCTCCCGACGCGCCGACGGGCGGCCGGAGCCCACTGATCGTTCCCAGCCCCCTCGAGGAAGTGCGGACGAACGTGGCTTCGACGGGATATCCGTCGGATCGCACCTTCTTCGTCCAGGGCCCCGTCGAGGACACGGTGCCCGGATCGGCACCGGACCGCATCGCGCTGCTACGCCTCGACACCGACTGGTACGAGTCGACCCGCCACGAGCTGGTGCACCTCTACCCGCTCATCGTCGGGGGCGGCGTGCTCATCATCGACGACTACGGGCATTGGGGCGGCTCCCGGGACGCGGTCGACGAGTACCTCCGCGAGCATGGACTGCACCTCCTGCTTCAGCGGGTCGACTACTCGTGCCGGGTCGCAGTCGTACCCTGAGCGCGCCGGCAGGGCCCGTTGGCTACGGGCCTCCGGGCGTCAGTCTGGGATGGGTTGCAACGAACCACCGGTTGTGCGCGGTGGGCCGGTAGTCGGGCAGCCAGTTCCGGGTGTCAACCACGGTCGTGCGGTACCCAAGGGATGCCACAAGAGCCAGGCAGTCACGCTCGATGTCGGCCGCGTGCGTCTCGACGAGCAGGTTCGGCCCGTGCCGCTCCAGCAGGCGACGCGCCCCCTGAAGGGCATCGAACTCGGCGCCCTCGATATCCATCTTGACGAACTTCGGGACGAAGGCCTCACCGCTTTCGATGAGGTCGTCCAGCGAGACCGTCCCGGCCGCCCGATCGGTCGTCGAGGACACGAAGCCTTGGAGGACCTCGATCTGTGGCGCGTAGCGCGTGTTCGAGCCGATGTTGTCCCTGAGCTCGCCCATTGCGCCCTCGTCGCACTCGAAGGAGAGCACCCGGGCGCCGGACAGCTTGGCCATCACCAGGGCGTCGTACCCGAACTGGGCGCCCACGTCGAAGGAGTCGAACCCGGGTCGGCACAACCGCCGGAGGTGGCGGTTCAGCTCCACCTCGTACAGCCCGAGGAACATCTTGGTCTGCGCCTCGAAGTCGATCTGCAACGAAATCCCCCGCGCGATGCCGAACGGCAGCGTCCGGCGCCGCTTGCCCGCCGGCAGGACCGTCGACTTGACCCGACCGAGGGCGGATGACGGCATCCCGACGATCGTAGCGACGCACACATCGGGGTGCGGCAGCCTCCGTGACGGGGCCGCAGGGGTCCGGGAGTCGCCCGGGCGAACAGGGCGATCGGCGGTAGTGTGCCGGGCCATGTCCGGCCCCGCGGTTGGTAGGTGACCAACACCCCCGCCGAACCGACAGAGCCGCTTCCCAAGGACCGCGGCTCGATACGGGGCCTGGCCGGCGCCGGCTACCTGACGACGGCGCTCGGGCTGGTCAGTGGGCCAGTGCTCGCACGGGCGCTCGGCCCGGGGGGAAGAGGTGATGTCGCGAGCGCCGTCGCCTTTTCGACGATCGTCGCCGGCATCTCCAGTATCGGTGTGCCCCTCGCCGTCGGCCATGCCTTCGGCGCCGGCACCCATCCTCGCGAAGCGGTGGTCGGGACCGTCATGCGGGTCGCCGCGGCATTGGCGCTACCGATCCTCCTGATCGACATCGTCCTTTTGTGGGGACCGCTGTCCGGGCTCAGTACCGCCGGCCGGGTCGGCGCCGGGCTCCTCATCCTCCTGGCGCCTCTGAACATCCTCACGAACTCCTTCCTGGCCGCACTCGTCGGGAAGGGCTCGCTCCAGTCGGTGGCGAGACTCCGCGCCCTCCCCTTGCTGCTGACGGCGGTGGCGACGGTGGTCGCGTTCCTCCTTGGCGTGCTCAGTGTCGGGGTCTACCTCGGGTTCATCCTGCTCAGTGGCCTGGCCAGCACGTTCTATGCATATCGGAGACTCGGGGTGCGGCCACGGGGAAGTGTCGCCATGAAGCCGTTCCTCAGCTTCGGCCTGCGCGGCTACCTCGGGAACCTCGCGCTCGCGGCAACCCTTCGCATCGATCAGGCCGTCATCGGCCCGACGTTGGGCCTCGCCAAGCTCGGGCTGTACGCGATCGCGGTGACGATCGCCACGGCGCCGGCGACGTTCGCCATGGCCATCGCCTCCCGCGCCTTCTCGCAGACGGCGGCCAGCGACGAGGACCGGACCGACGTGGCGTCGTCGTACCTGCGGCTGACGCTGATCGTGGCGCTGGTCGGAACCGGCCTTCTGGCCGCCGCCAGCCCGGTCTTCCTCCCCCTGCTCTATGGCAAGGCATTCCGGCCGGCGCTCCTCCCCTTGCTGCTCCTCCTGCCCGGCACGGTGTTCCTGTGCCTCTCGGCCACTGCAGCGTCACTGCTCATCGCCGCCGGGTTCCCCGGGCGGACAACGGCGTGCGAGGTAACCGGCTTCATCGTGGCCATCGTCGGGCTTCCGATCGTGATCCCGATCTGGGGTATATCGGGCGCGGCGACCCTGTCGACGGTGGCCTATGGCATCTCATGCGCGAGCTATCTCGTCGCGCTGCGCCGGATCGGCCCGGTGTCGGTCCGACCGTCGATGGCCGAGGTTCGAGTGCTCACCGATGCGATCCGGTCCACCACCGGGCGGTCCTGGGCGCTGCTACGGCGGACCTGACGACCACGGACGGGCCGCTACGCCAACTGGCCGACGGTGTAGATCTCCATGACCCGATCGACGTGATCGACAAGGGAAAATACGCGCCGCGCCCGCCGGCGCCCCTCCTCACCCAGCCGACCTGCGAGCGCCGGGTCGCCCGCCAGCTTCTCCAGGGCGCCGGCAAGGGCCGCGGTGTCGCCCCGCGGCACACAGAAGCCCGTTACGCCGTCCCGCACCATCTCCGGTAGGCCTCCGACCGCACTTGCTATTACCGGCCGGCCCCGGGAGCTGGCCTCGATAGCGGCCAGGCCGGCCGGCTCGTGCCAGAGGGAGGGGACGACCACGGCGCGCGACCTGTCGACCAGGGCGCGGACATCGCCCTCCGCCATCCAGCCGTGGAACTGGACCCGCCCGGACAGCCCACTCCTGGTGGCCCGCTCCCGGAGGCGCGCCAGTTCAGGGCCGACGCCGGCGAAGTGCAGCACCGACGGCGTGGCGACCGCGACGAACGCCTCGAGCAACCATGACGGCCCTTTCGGCTCCACGATGCGGCCCATGAACACGAACTCGGCCGGCGACGAGCCGGATATCGGAACGACGGGCTCGGCGACCGGGGCCGGGTTGGGCAACACCACAATTCGATTGTCCGGGTACCCCGCCCGGAGCAGCCGCCCCCGTACGAACTCCGAGATGGCGATGAGGGCGATCTCTCCCGTCGCCCGCTCGTCCCGGGTCCGCCTGAAGGCGTCGATGATCACGGAGGGCTTCCGGCTCCCACAGTCATCAATGAGATGACCCCAGGTGCAGCCGAACACATTTTCCATACGTTCGCACGCCACCCCGCGACGGGCGAGGAACTGCGACCCGCTCGGGCAGTAGTGCTGATGACCATGGACCGTCCGCACCACTGGTATCGGTGTCCTCAGGCCACCGGGAGGACCGATGTGGGTGTGGATGACATCGGCACCCACCGACTTCGCCAACGCGGCGAGGTCAGCGCCGGTGGCGACGTGGTGGATGGCAGCGCCGGCCGGCACTGGACTGCTGTCGGCGAACAGCACCTCGTGGCCCAGCGCGACCTGTTGCCCCGTCACCAGCCGGAGGTAGGTGGCCACACCGCCGCGGCCCCAGAGATCGTGCATGTAGTGGAGAATTTTCATGGCGGGCCGCCGGCGATCAGCCGGTCATCAGTGGAACCATCGCCGGTAGGTCCCCATCTGCGACTGGGCGTCGGGATGGCGGTCCCGGACCATGCGGGCGGGCACGCCGGCCACCACGGCCCGCGCCGCCACATCGCCGGCGACGACAGCGCCGGCGGCGACGACAGCCCCTTCCCCCACGGTGCTCCCCGGAAGGACGATGGCGCGGGTCGCGATCCAGGACTGCGATCCGATGCTCACCGGCCGGAGCCGACCGGCGAAGGTCGCGGAATCCACGTCGTGGTCGGCGGTCAGAAGGAGCGCCTCCGGGGAGACGTTCACCTGGTCGCCGATGGTGAGCGAACCACGCCCGTCGAGCAGCACGTCGCCGTTGATGACACATCGACGACCGATGGTCACACCGCCCCGGGTCATGACCCGCACCCCACGGTCAACCGTCGTCCCCGAGCCGATCGACACATCGCACAGCCGGCGGAGCACCACCAGCCGGAACGTGTGCCCGGGCAGGCGAAGGAGCGCGTTGGCGACCCGGAGGTACAGGAGGAAGGCGATGTCCCTCCCACCGCCTACCGGCCGACCGTCCTGGCGCATAGGTGGAGACATCAATCGGCCTTCGAACGGCATCGGATCGACTGGAAGCTACCGTGTGCCGGTCTCGAGGGTCGAGTGCCGCGCTCGTCCCAACACTGTGAGTCCAGGACTTGCCCGTGCGTGCCCCCACAGTGCCCCAGCGAACCACGCTCGAGCGGACGGTCGCGGCGACAGTGCGAGCGACGCTGCGAACCCCGCTCCGGAGCGCGACGCTCGCCGTGCTCCGTGGCGCCGGCCGGCGCCGGCCGGCCTGGCGGTGCGTCAGCGCGCCGATCGCCTACGCCAGCGAGGCCCTGGGCGACGAGCCGGGGATCATCACCTCGACGCTCAGCACCGGAGCTCGCATCACCCTGCTGGCCCGCGACGCCATGCACCGCCACATCTATTTCTGCGGTGTCTACGAAGCCGCCACCACGCGCTTCGTGGAGTCCGTCGGCCACCTTTCCTGGACCTTCCTCGATGTCGGGGCCAACGCTGGCTACTACTCACTATTGGCCGCCGACCTCGGCGGTACCGGCGCCAAGGTCTTCGCGTTCGAGCCCAACCCGACGTTGGTCGGGTTGCTCCTCGCCTCCGCCGATCTGCATCCGGCGACCATCGTCGTCTCGCCGCTCGCCTGTGGCGCCACCGCCGGCGCGGCACAGCTCCGGCTGTCCCACGAGCCGGGCAACTCCGGGCTGTCGACGCTTCGGGATGACGTACTCCCCGCGACGGTGCAGACCCTCACCGTCGCCGTGGTCACCCTGGACGGGTTCTGTGAGGAACGCGGGATCAGGCCGGAGGTGATCAAGGTCGACGTCGAGGGGAACGAGTTGTCGGTCCTCCAGGGGGCCTCGGGGTTGCTCGCCGCCAAAGTCCCGAGGTTCGTGATCTGCGAGCACGTGCCGGACAGGATCGGCATGGAGGACCCCCTGCAGTTCATGGCCGCGATGGGATATGTCGCCCGATCACTCGATGACGCCGGCCGTCTCATCCCGTTCGTCAGGAAGGACTTCCAGAACGTCGTCTACGAACCCGGCGACGCACCGGTCGGACCCGCGTAGCAGGCCGTCACCGCCGTGCTACGCCGGCGGGACCGGCAGGAGCATCAGGTCCGTGCCGGTCCGGAGACCCGACGGAGCGAGGGGCCGCAGGGACGCCTGCCGGACATCGGAGGTGACGCCGGCCCGCCGGTAGGCCAGCTCCTCGCAGGTGTACCGGTTCTCGGCGGCCCACTCGGCGGGCGCCGACGCGCGCAGGCCGCGGGTCTCCAGCCACGACGGGTTGAACTCGGCGAAAAGGACCGGCCGGTGCCGTGCAATGAACGAAGCCGCGCCGGTGAGAATGTCCATCTCAAATCCCTCGGCGTCGATCTTCATGAGGCTGCACGGCCGCTCCCAATCCTCGGCGGGCAGCTCCAGGTCGTCCAGCGTTCGTACATCGACGACCTCGGTCGAGCCGGTGTTCCCGGCCTGGTCGTGGCGTGCCACCTCGTCGGCCGGGAGCCCGGTGACGATGGTCGCGTTGCCCGTTCCTCCCGACTCGATATGGAGGCTCACCTGCCCCGGGACCCGGCCCAGCGCACACCGGATCACCGACACCACCGACTCCAGGCCGTTCAGCGCCACGTTGCGACGGAGCACCTCGCAATTGCGAGTGACGGGCTCGATGGCGATCACCCGTGCCCCGACGCGCTGAGCCGCCACGCCAAGAGGGATGGTGTAGAAGCCGAGCGAGGCACCGATATCCAACACCAGGGAGCCCGGCATCACATGGGGAACGAGGAGCTGCACCTCCTCGTCGTCGTAGCAACCCGTGAACGCCGCTCGCCAGCTCTGTGCCGAGTTGACCGGCACCGCCATGCGATGCCCACTGCGCATTCGGATCGTCCACGAGCCGGCCATCATTGGCATCCGGTGCTGTAACGCCAGGGCCACGCGGCCTCGGCCGCGCAGCGGGGGGAGGCTTCTCGATACCCGAGCAGCGGCGTCGATCAGGAGAGCCTGCACGACCGAAGGGTAGCGCCGGCAGCACGGGACTCTCGGGCCGGCAGGGCCTGGCCCAAGTGCTTCTAGCATTGCCCCCGCCATGACCCAGGAGCCGTCGAGATCGCCCCTGACGGCCGAAGCGCCCCCGTGCGGGTCGAGGCGGGTGCTCATGATCGGCGACAAATGGCCGTCGCGCCAGGCCGGCGGCCTCAACCGGTATGTCAGTAGCCTCGGGGCCGCGCTCGCCGCCGGCGGTGCCGACGTGCGGGCCACTGTGCTGGGGCCGGCGCCCGGTGCTCCCCCGTGGGTGCGCGTCGCCGGTCACGACGGACGATCGCTACCAGGGCGGCTCCTGACCATGGCGTGGGCCGCCCACCACGACATCACTTCGACGACCGTGGTAGATGCCCAGTTCCCGCTGTACGCCTTGCTTCCGGTGGTGGAAGCACGGCTACGGCGCCTTCCCGTCGTTGTTCATTTCCACGGGCCCTGGGCGATGGAGAGCCGGTTGGCCGGACGACGGTCGACGCTCGGCCTGATGACGAAGCGGGCGATGGAGCGTGCTGTCCAGCGTTGTGCGGGGCGATTGGTCACGGAGTCCGCCGCCTTCAAGCAACTGCTGGTGGAGGCCTACGGCGCTTCACCTTGGGTCATTGATGTCGTACCGCCGGGAGTCGATCTCGAACACTTCTCGCCCGGTTCCGACGAGGCCCGCCGAACACTCGGGGTGGCCCCCGACGCCCGGATCGTGCTGAGCGTACGCAGGCTCGAAGCACGCATGGGCCTCGACCTGCTGCTACAAGCGTGGGCGGAGGTCTCGCACCTTCACCCCAGCGCGGAGCTGGTCATCGCCGGCAGCGGGGCGGTCGCCGACGAATTGCAGTCATCGGCCGTTCAGCTGGGCGTCGGCGGTACGGTTCGGTTCCTCGGCAAGGTCGACGACGACACGCTCGCGCGCTGGTACCGCGCCGCCGACCTCACCGTCGTCCCCTCCGTCGCCCTCGAAGGCTACGGGCTCGTGGTACTCGAGGCCGCAGCGTGCGGTACGCCGGCACTGGTGAGCGATGTCGGGGGGCTCCCGGAGGCCGCTGCGGGGCTCGGCCGGTCAGCAGTCGTGCCCGCGGGTGATGTCGGGGCGTGGGCGTCGCGCATCGGCTCCGTGCTCGACGGCACCCTTCGCCTGCCGGGGGAGGCGGCATGCCGCGCCTACGCCGAGGAGTTCAGTTGGGACAAGGTCGCCCGGCGGCACGCTCGCGTCTACCAGGCGGCAGGGGAGCGTACGACCGACCGACGCAGGGTTGTCTACCTCGATCACTGCGCCGAACTGTCAGGCGGTGAGCTTTTTCTTCTCGAGCTCCTCTCGGCCATGACGGACGTGGACAGCCACGTCGTTCTCGCTTCCCATGGCCCGCTCGTCACGCGGCTTCACATGCAACGGACATCGATTGAGGTCCTGGAGTTGGCGGCGGACGCCCGCAGCGTCGTGCGCGACCATGTCGGGGGCCGGCTCCCAGGCAGTGCGATGGTGAGTACGGCGGGGTACGTGATCCGGCTGGCCGTCCGTCTCCGTCGGCTCCGACCGGACCTCGTACACACCAACTCCCTCAAGGCCGCCCTCTACGGCGGGTTGGCTGGTCGAATGGCCGGCATACCGGTCGTGTGGCATATCCACGACCAGCTCGGGCCTGAGGAGTTCCCTCCCCTCGCCCGCCGGCTGGTTCGAGGCCTGGCGCGACGACTGCCGTCGGCGATCCTGGCCAACTCGGCGTCGACGCTCGCTCTGCTCGGCGACGGGCTCCCGGTGTCGGCCGTCGTCCCCGGCATCATCGTCCGACCCCGACCGGTCGACGAGCGCCGAAGCCGGGCCGGCCCACTCAGGATCGGCCCACTCAGGATCGGCATGGTCGGGCGCCTGGCGCGCTGGAAGGGCCAACACGTCTTCCTCGCCGCGTTCGCCCAGGCATTCCGGGAAGGAGACGAGCAGGGAGTCCTGGTCGGGGGCTCGCTCTTCGAGGACGACAGGTACGAGTCCGAGCTGCGGGCGCTGGTGAAGGCGCTGGGGCTCGAGGGCAGGATTGAGCTCCGGGGCCATTCCGACGACGTGGACACCGAACTTCGCCAGCTTGACGTGTTCGTGCACGCGTCGGTCACTCCGGAGCCGTTCGGCCGGGTGATCGTCGAGGCGATGGCCGCCGGGCTCCCGGTCATCGCCAGCGGGGCGGGGGGGCCAGTCGAGCTGATCGACGACGGTCGGACGGGAATGCTGGTCACACCCGGCAGCGTGGTCGAGCTGAGCGCAGCCATGCAGCTACTGGCCAGCTCGCC
>JANMRJ010001023.1:0-5305 GCA_031370985.1 Acidimicrobiales bacterium | reverse complement strand
AGGCACTCACTGGGACGCTCCCGAAGAGGGTGGACCAGTGACCGGCCGCAAGGCCGGCCAGGAAGCACTCACTGGGCCCTCCCTCGGAGAGGGTGGAGCAGTGACCTTGGCCCCGCCGACTCGCCGTTCCGTCTGCTGGATCGCCCTGCCCGTCCTGCTGCTCGCCACTGCCCTGGCCTCGTGCTCGGGCGGGGGCGAGCAGCTCACCCTCTATTCCGGGCGGGCCGAGTTCCAGGTCAAGCCCGTCCTGGCCGAGTTCACCAAGGCCACGGGCATCAAGGTGAAGGCCCGCTACGGTGCCAGCGCCGAAATGGCCGCTCAGATCGCCGAAGAGGGGTCGCGGAGCCGGGCTGACATCTTCTGGGCCCAGGACGCCGGCGCGCTGGGGTCGGTCGACAAGCTCGGCCTGTTCGGCCCCATCCCTGCTACCGCCGCCGGCATCGTCGACAAGAAGTTCCGGGCCCCCGACGACAACTGGGTGGGCATCACCGGCCGAGCCCGGGTGGTGGTCTACGACCCCGGTAAGGTGCCGGCCGCCGAGCTTCCGACCAGCGTGTTCAACCTGACCGAGCTGAAGTGGAAGGGCCGCATCGGCCTCGCCCCGACGAACGGCTCGTTCCAGGCGTTCATCACGGCCATGATCATCACCGTCGGCGAGGCCCGGACCAAGGCCTGGCTCACCGGGATCAAGGCCAACGAGCCCAAGATCTACGCGGCCAACGACCTGATCGTGAAGGCGGTCAACGACGGCCAGGTCGACCTCGGCCTGGTCAACCACTACTACCTGTTCCAGCTCCAGTCCGAGATCGGCGCCGAGAAGACGTTCGCCCGGAACCACTACACCGCCGGCACCGACCCCGGCGCCCTCGTCAACGTGGCCGGGGTCGGGATCCTCAGGAGCTCGAAGCGCCAGGCCGACGCCGTCCGCCTGGTGGAGTACTTGCTCTCGGAACCGGCGCAGCGCCACTTCGCCGAGAAGAACTTCGAGTACCCGCTGCTGGCCGGCGTGGCCACCGGTCCGGGCCTGCCCCCGCTGCTGGCCGGTCAGGGCCCCACGATTAGCCTGGGCGACCTGGACGACCTCAGCAAGACCCTCGACCTGCTCCACCAAACCGGCCTGCTCTGAGCGGCGGGACCCTGAGCAGATCCCGGGCGCCCTCCGGCCTGGTGGCTATGGCCGCAGTAGTCGCGGTGGCTGCCCTTCTCCCCGTCGTCTACCTGGTCATCCGGGCCGGCGAGGGGGGATGGGCGCCCATCGCCGACACCCTATTTCTCAACCGCACCGCCCGGCTGCTGGTCCGCAGCCTGGGTCTGGCCGCCGCCGTGTCGGTGGCCAGCGCCGCCATCGGTATTGGATTGGCCTGGCTGATCGTGCGGTGCGACCTTCCCGGGCGGAGGATCTGGCGGGTCGTCGCCGCCCTGCCCCTTGCCGTACCCAGCTACGTGGCCGCCTTCGCCTTCACCTCTGAACTCCCGGACCTGACGGGCTTCTTGCCCACCTTCGTCGTCCTGACTTTGCTGTCGTACCCGTACGTGTTCCTGCCGGTGGCCGCCACACTCGAGCGGATCGACCCGGCCTTGGAGGAAGCGGCCCGCTCGTTGGGTGACGGCCCGGTATCCGCGTTCCGGCGGGTGACCCTGCGCCAGATCCGGCCGGCGGCGGCCACCGGGTCATTGCTGGTATGCCTGTACGTGCTGTCCGACTTCGGCGCCGTCTCGATCCTGCGCTTCGACAGCTTCACCCGGGCGATCTACCAGTCCTACCAGTCCAGCTTCGACCGCCGGCCCGCGGCCATCCTGGGCTGCCTGCTGCTGGTCTTCACCCTCGGCATCCTGGTGGCCGAGGCCCGGACGCGGGGCCGGGCCCGGTACCACGGCGCCAGCCGGGGGGCGCAGCGCCGGCCCGACCTCGTCCGGCTTGGGCGGTGGCGGTCGGCGGCCCTCGCCCTTCCCGTCGCCGTCGCCGCCCTAGCCTTGGCTGCCCCGCTGAGTACGACATTGCGGTGGCTGGCCGAGAGCGTGCGGGCCGAGTTCGATATCAGCCGGGTCGGGCGGGCGGCGGGAGCCACCGTGCTGGTGTCGGCCCTGGGCGCGGTCATCACCGCGGCGGCGGCGGTCCCGGTCGGTCTGCTGGCCGCCCGCTCCCGCAGCCGGGTAGCGGCGTTCATCGAGCGGTCGTCGTTCGTCGGCCATGCCCTGCCGGGGATCGTCGTGGCCCTCTCCCTCGTCTTCTTCACCGTGCGGTTCATGAACCCGCTGTACCAGCGGCTCCCCGTGCTGGTGTTCGCCTACCTCGTCCTCTTCCTGCCCCTTGCCGTGAGCGCGGTCTACGGCTCGGCCCTCCAGGCGCCGCCGGCCCTGGAGGAGGTGGCCCGGTCGCTCGGCAAGCGGCCGCGGGAGGTCTTCCGGACGGTGACCGCCCCGCTCCTCGCGCCCGGCGTGGGCGCGGGGACGGCCCTGGTGTTCCTCACCTGCCTCAAGGAGCTCCCGGCCACGCTCCTCCTCGGCCCGACCGGCTTTGAGACGCTGGCCACCCGGGTGTGGTCGGCCACCCGGGACGGGGCGTTCGGCGACGCCGCCCTGCCGGCGCTGCTGCTCGTAGCCGTGGGGGCGGTGCCGACGTGGCTCCTGACCCGGCGGGGCCGGACGGCCGTCTCGTGAACGCCGTCTCGTGAACGCCGTCGAGTGTGCCGGCGTGTCGAAGGCCTTCGGCACGGTGCAGGCCCTGCGGTCGGTCGACCTCGCCCTGGCGATCGGCACGCTGACCGCCGTCCTCGGGCCGTCGGGGTGCGGCAAGACGACGCTCCTGCGGGCCATTGCCGGGTTCGAACGCATCGACGCCGGCACCATCCGCGTCTCCGACCAGGCGGTGGCCGGCGCCGGCGTGTACCTGCCGCCTGAGCGCCGGCGGGTCACGATCGTGCCCCAAGAACAGGCGCTGTTCCCCCACCTGACGGTGGCGGCCAACGTGGGCTACGGCGTCCGCCGGGGGGCGGAGCGCGACCGGGCCGTGGCGGCCATGCTCGAGCTGACCGGGCTCGCCGGCCTGGGTGACCGGATGCCCCACGAGCTGTCCGGCGGTCAGCAGCAGCGGGTCGCCCTGGCCCGGGCGCTGGCCCCCGCCCCGAGCGTTGTTCTCCTCGACGAGCCCTTCGGCAGCCTCGACGCCGCCCTCCGCGACGAGATCCGCTCCGAAGTCGCCGCCGTGCTGCGGGCGTCGGGTGCGACATCACTGCTTGTCACCCACGACCAGGAGGAGGCGCTGTCCATGGCCGACACGGTGGCAGTGATGCGCAGCGGGGTGATCGTCCAGCACGGCCCGCCCCAGGATGTCTACCGCCGCCCCGCCGCCCTGTGGGTGGCCAACTTCGTCGGGCGGGCCAACGTCCTCGCCGGCCGGGCTGCCGGCGCCGGCCGCGTCGAAACCTCCCTGGGCACGCTCGACGTGGTCGACGGGCCGGCGGCCGGCGCCGTCGATGTGGTGATCCGGCCGGAGCAACTCCGGTTGGAGGCCGGCGGCGGGGATGCGGCGCTCGCCGGCGCCCGGACGGCAACAGTGGAAGACCGGCGGTACTTTGGCCACGACGTGGTGGTGGGTGTCGTCCTCGCCGGCGGCGAGCGCCTGCTCGTCCGGCTGGCGAGCACCGATCCCCTACCCGTCGGCGGGGCGGTGACGGTGAGCTGCCGGGAGCCCGTGCTGGCTTTCCCTGCCACCGACCGCTGACGATGGCCGTACGGACCTCGCCGCCGCTCGCCACGGCGCGCCAGACGCCGGCGTGGTGGCTGCTCCCCCCGTTGGTGATGGTGGTGCTCGGGGGGTGGCTGGTCGCCCACCGCTACGGCTTCTGGTTCGACGAGCTCTACACCGCCGAGGTGGCCCCGCTCAGCCTCGGCCGTCTCGTCCGTGCGTTGGTGCGGGGCGACGGCACCATCGCATACCTCCGCGACGCCCCACCGTCCTACAACGCCCCGTACTACGCGCTGACCCACCTCTGGCTGGCGCTCACCCCGTTCGGGCCCGACGAGGTGGGGCTGCGGATGCTGTCGCTGGTAGCCATGACCGGTGCGGTGGCGGTGTTCACCCGGGCCGTCGGCCGGCTGGCCGAACCGCGGGTCGCCCTCGTCGCCGGCCTGGTCCTGGCCACCAACCCGTTCGTCGTGGCCTACGCGGGCGAGGCCCGCAGCTACGCGCTGGCCCTCCTGGCCACCGCCGCCTGTGCCCTCGGGCTGGCCCGGTGGCTCGACGGGGAGCCGCATGCGGTGCTGCTGTACGGCCTGGCCGCCGCCAGCGCCGGCCTGGCCCACTGGTTCGCCCTCCTGGTACCGGGCGCCTTTGCCGTCGCCGCCGTGGTGCTGCGAGGCCGGCGCCAGGCCCGGCCCGTGGTGGCCGTGACCGCCCTGGCCGCGGTGCCGGCGCTGGCCGTCGTCAGCATGGCCCTGGCCAACGGGGTCGGCGGGTCGGGGGCCGAGTGGATCCGCGATGTCGGGTGGGCGGTCCCCGGCCTCCTGTTGCGCTCGTGGACGGGGGGCCACCTGGCGCTGCTAATGGTCACCGTCGTGGCGGGCGGGGCCGGCTTGGCGGTGCGTGACCGGACGGCCCGCGGAGCGCACCGCCCAGCCCGGGTCGTGGCGCTGTGCTGGTTGGCGCTGCCTGTCGGTGCGGTCACCGTCGCCGAGGCGCTCCACCCGGTCTACGTCGACCGCTACCTCCTGCCGGCGATCATCGGGCTGGCGGTGCTCGTGGCGCTCGGGATCACCCGTGTACCGGGGCGTTGGCTTCCCCTCGCGGTGGCGGCGGTCCTCGTGCCCTCCGCTCTCGCCGCGGTGTCCAACGCCGGCCGGGGGCCCCGGGAGGACGTCCGGGGCGCAGTGGCACTGGTGGCGGGGCCCCACCGGCCCCGCGAGCCGGTGGTGGCCGCCGCCCGCTGGGTCCCGCTGGGGGTGGTGCATTACACTCGCCGGCTCCACCCGGAGCTGGCCCCTGATCTGGTGCTCGCGCCGGCGCCGGTACCGGGGGCGAGGACCGTCTGGGTGGTGCGCCGGGCGACGGCCGGCGTCAAGGGCGACGCGGCCAAGCTGGCCGACCTCGACCGTGACCTCGCCGCCCGTGGCCTCCGGGTCACCGACGAGCACCGGCTCGTGGGCCGACGGTCGGTGGTGCTCGTGCAACGCTGGTCGACTTCGACCTAGACCGGCAGGCCGTAGCCCCGCAGGGCGCCGGCCAGCGTGTCGGGGTCGACGAAGCGGTGGGCGACGAACCCGGCGGCGCGAGCCCCGGCAACGTTGGCCTCCAGGTCGTCGATGA
>JANMRJ010000974.1:0-2788 GCA_031370985.1 Acidimicrobiales bacterium | reverse complement strand
GACATCGACCAGGCCGTCGGAATGGTCGTTCAAGGCCTTGGCCGCGGCCGCACCGGCCAGCTCAGGCAGTAACTCCGCCACCATCACGACCCGCAGTTCCGCCTCACGCGAGTCGAGCAGCTCGGCCAGCATGGCCTGCTGGCGGGTGACCCCGCTCACCACGGCGTGGAGCTCGTTGCGCAGCTCGTCGAAGGCGTCCTCGAACCAACGGAGAACCTCGGTGCGCGCCGGGGTGGCGGCGGGGCCGGTGGCACCGGCCGGCCGGCCGGCGGGCGGGGGAGGCGGCGGGGGCGGGGACGGGGACGGGGACGGCTGAGCGCTCCAGCCGTTCCCATTGGTCGCCCCGTTCCCGTTCCCGTTCCCGATGACAGTGGCGGCCGGCGGCGGCGGCGGCGGCGCCGGGCCGGCGGCCAGGGCCCGGAGACGCGGGGTGGCGAGCGCGGGGGCGATGGTCAACGACACGGGTCGCGGGCCCCTCGCCCAGACATCGGGGCACCCGTCGAACTGGCCCTCGCAGACCACGCCACACTCGGGGCACGCGCAGGCGCGTTCGCCGGCCCGCATCGGGTGGGCGCAGCCCTCACGGATCTGAGAGCCGAACTCGTGACAGCGGCCCATTCGCCTAATCCTACCCCTCGGGAATTGGAATGAGACGCGCTGGGAGGAGACGGGTGAGGCCGAACGGGCTCGGCTCAGGCCGTCGGAACGAACGTGGTCGTGTTGGTCGGGAGGCCCCAGCCCACCGTGTTGTGGGCATAGACGGCGACCGTGTAGGTACGACCGTTCGTCAGCCCGGTCAGGGTCCCGGTCGTGCACGTGCCGCAGGGGAAGGAGGCGATTGACGTGTAGCCGTTCGAGTCGTAGAGCAACAGGGCGTAGGTGTCGATCATCGTCGCGACGGGTGCCGGGCTCCACGACACGGTGACCTGACCGTTGCCCTGCACCGCGGTGACGTTCGCGGGCGCCTGCGGCGGGCCGGCGATCACCCAGCCGGTTACTGCCACCCCACCCAATCCGAGGGAACTGTGGGAGAAAACGGCGGCGAAGTAGCTCTGGCCGTTCGCAAGGCCGGTGACAGTGGCGGATGTGCACGTGGCACACACCCAGGCCGACAACCCGGTGTAGCGGCTGCCGGCGTCGTAGATGTACACCCAGTACCCATCGACGACACCTGGGCCCACCGGTGCCGTCCATGACACCGACACACCCCAGTTCGCCGGCGAGATCCGCATGTTCGTTGGGGCGCCCGGCGCCACGATCGTGGCAAGACCCGTTCCGGTGAGCGAGGCACTGTGCGGGCTGCCTCCGGCGTTGTCCGTGATCGTAAGCGTGGCCGAGCGGGCGCCGGCGAGGACGGGCTTGAACGTCACACCGATGGCGCAGGAGCTCCCGGCGGCGACAGTGCCGCAGGTGTTCGACGCGATGCTGAAGTCGCCGGCGTTGGCGCCGCTGAGCGCGGTGCTTGAGACCGTGAGGGGGGCGTTGCCCGTATTGCTGACCGTGGCCGTCTGGGTGGCACCGACGACGCCGACGGTCCGGTCACCGAATGCCAGGCTCGTCGGGCTGGTCCCGACTGCCGGCGCAGGCGTGGGCGTCGGGCCTCCGGTGACCCGGGCGAAGACCTGAGCGGTGATCCACACCCGGGTGAGCGGGGAGCCCCCGCCCGTCCAGAACTGGCCCGCGGCGCTGGTCCAGGAGCCGATCCCGACGTGGGTAAAGTCGGCGTTCAGGATGTTGGCCCTGTGCGGGGGGCTGGCCATGAGGTCGTTCGTCAGGCGCTGGGCCGCCACCAAGGGGTCGGTGGTCCCGTTCATCCAGGCGATGTTCTCGCCTGCGGCGCCGTACTGGACGCCGGCGGCGCCGAGCATGTTGAACACGCCCTGGGTCCCGCAGCCGGCGATGGTGTGGCTGAAGTAGTTCCGGTTTCCCATGTCCTTCGCCCGGCCACGGATGCCGAAGCCGCAACCGTCGTACTGGCCGTCCTCGGCCACCGAGGCGAGCGATGCCGCCGATTGGAGCGACGCCACCCCGACCAGGGCCCGCTGCTGATTGACGAACTCAAGCATCTTCGCGTTGAACGTCATGTCGGCCTGGGCCGGCTTGGCCGTGGCCCACGAGCCGAGCGTCATGGCCAGGACGACCACTGACAGCATTCCTATGAAGGTCTTCCGCCCCAGCTGCTCACTGTGCGTGGTCATGCCACCCAAGTTCGGCCGACGGAACGAAAAGCTTTAGGTCAAATGCCTTATTGACCGGATTGTGCGGATCGGGTCCCTCAGCGGCCGATCGGGCGGTCGGGCCGTCGTCTGAGCGGTCAGCGAGCCGCTTCTTCGGCGGCGATATCGAGGAGCCGACGGATGAAACGGTCCTCGCTGAACCCGTGGACGTGATCGTGTAGCCGCTCGGGCGCCCACTCCTCCCGGGCCGCGAGGCGGATGGCCTTTGCGATCTGTGTCGGGTCGGGCTCGTCGAAGAACACGCCGGTCTCACCGTCGACCACAGTCTCGAGGAACCCGCCTTTGCGGAGCACCACCGCCGGCTTGCCGAACGTGGCGCCTTCCAGTGGTGTCAGCCCGTAGTCCTCGTGGCCGGCGGCGACCACGGCGCGCGACGCCCCGTACAGCCAGCGGAGCTCGGCGTCGGGTGTCGACCCGAGGAAGGTGACGTTCGGCCCTGCGCCGGCCTCGAGCCGGCGGCGCTCGGGACCTGATCCGACCACGATGAGGCGCTCCATCGGCAGCTGGCCGAAGGCCTCCACAATGGCGTCGACGTTCTTGTAGGGGAGCAG
>JANMRJ010000969.1:0-1475 GCA_031370985.1 Acidimicrobiales bacterium | reverse complement strand
CTGGTCGCCGGCCGCATCCTGGCCGTCAAGGGACTGGGCGGCTACCACCTGGCCTGCGACGCCACCGATCCCGCCGCGGTGGGCGAACTGCGCCGGCGCAAGGCCCGCGACGACAAGCCCTTCGCCCTCCTGGTCGACCTGCCAATGGCCCGGACGCTGTGCCACCTCAGCGCCGAGGCCGAGGCGGCGCTGACCTCGCCCCGCCGGCCGATCGTGCTCGCCCCCCGCCGGCCGGACACGGCGGTGGCGGACGGCGTCGCCCCGAACCTGCCCGAGCTGGGCCTCATGCTGGGGTACACCCCAATCCACCTCCAGCTGCTGGCCGGGTGCCGCCGGCCCCTGGTCATGACCAGCGGGAACCTGTCCGACGAGCCCATCGCCCACGACGACGCCGATGCCCTGGCCCGCCTCGGCCCCATGGTCGATGCCATCCTCACCCACGGCCGCGGCATCCACATCCGCTGCGACGACAGTGTCGTCCGGGCCGCCTCCCCCGAACTGGGTTCACCCAGCGCGAACTATGACACTGAACGTCACCAGATCGGCAGTCACCAGCTCGGCAGTGGGGGGCGGGCGCAGATGGTCCGACGCTCCCGGGGGTACGCGCCGGAGCCCATCGGGCTGACGACGACGGCGCGCCGGCACGTCCTGGCCGTCGGCGCCGAGTTGAAGAGCACGGTGGCGGTGGCCAAGGGCGACAACGTGGTGGCCAGCCACCACATCGGCGACCTCGAGCACCTGGCTGCGTACCGCTCGTTCCTCCAGGCCGTCGACCACCTGTGCGGGCTCACCGGGGTCACCCCCGAGGTGGTGGCGCATGACCTGCACCCCGAGTACCTGTCGACAAAGTTCGCCGCCGAACTCGACCTGCCGGCGGTGGGGGTCCAGCATCACCACGCCCACATCGCCTCGTGCCTGGTCGAGCACCGCTGGACCGAGCCGGTGTTGGGCATCGCCTTCGACGGCCTGGGCATGGGTACCGACGGCACCGCCTGGGGCGGGGAGCTACTGGTCGCCGACTTCGACGGCTTCCGCCGGGTCGGCCACCTGCTCCCGGTCGCCCTGCCCGGCGGCGACCGGGCGGCCCGGGAGCCGTGGCGGATGGCCGTGGCCTGGCTGGCCGCCACCCTGGGCATCGACGAGGCCGAACGGTACGGGCGCACCGCAGACGACCGCTGGGAGGCCGTGCTCGGGCTGGCGCTACGGCCCGATGTCCTGCGCACCTCCAGCGCCGGCCGCCTGTTCGACGCGGTGGCCGCCTTGCTCGGGCTGCGCACCCGCATCACCTACGAGGCCCAGGCCGCCATCGAGCTGGAGGCGGCCGCCGCCGGCCAGCCCCTCGCCGGCCCCGGCGGCTACGAACTCGACATCATCCCCGCTCCCGCTGCCGCTCGGGCCGCCGGCCCCGCTCCCGCCCGGGTCGCCGGCCCCGCTCCGGCTGGAGCTCGGGCCGCCGGCGGCCCCGGCGGCCCCGG
>JANMRJ010000947.1:0-2203 GCA_031370985.1 Acidimicrobiales bacterium | reverse complement strand
CCGGGGCCGGAGCCCTGATGGCCATGTCCACAGCCTAGGCATCGGTACGCTGGGCGCACCCATGCCGCCGCCCGACCTGCTCGCCAACCTCAACCCGGTGCAGCGGGAGGCCGTCACCCACCCCGGAGGGCCGCTGCTGATCGTGGCCGGCGCCGGCTCCGGGAAGTCCCGGGTCCTCACCTCGCGGGTGGCGTGGCTGATCCGTGACCAGGGCGTCTCGCCGTTCGAGATCCTGGCCATCACGTTCACCAACAAGGCTGCGGACGAGAGGAAGGGGCGGGTGGCGGCCCTGGTCGGGCCGGTGGCCCGAAAGATGTGGGTGTCGACGTTCCATTCGGCCTGCGTCCGCATCCTCCGCCGTGACGGGCACCACCTCGGCTACACGCCGTCGTTCACGATCTACGACCAGTCCGACGCCGAGCGCCTGACGACCTACGTCATCCGGGACCAGAACCTCGACATCAAGCGGTTCCCGCCCCGCTCCGTCCACGCCACCATCAGTGCCGCGAAGAACGACCTCGTGAGCGTGGATGCCTACGCGGACCGGGCTCGCGGCCCGTTCGAGAAGCGCATCGCCCAGGTGTACGCCGACTACCAGCAGCGGCTGGTCGGAGCCAACGCCATGGACTTCGACGACCTCCTGGTGCGGGCCGTCGACCTGCTGCGGGCCCACCCGGACGTGCTGGACTACTACCAGGACCGCTTCTCCCATGTGCTTGTCGATGAGTTCCAGGACACCAACGGGGCGCAGAACGAACTGGTCGTCCAGCTGGCCCGCAAGCACCGCAACATCTGCGTCGTGGGCGACAGCGACCAGAGCGTCTACCGGTTCCGCGGCGCCGACATCCGCAACATCCTGGAGTTCGAGCAGAAGTTCCCCGACGCCACCGTGGTCGTGCTGGAGCAGAACTACCGGTCGACGTCGACCATCCTCGACGCGGCCAACGCGGTGATCGCCAACAACGCCATGCGCCGACCCAAGGCGCTGTGGACCGAGCAGATCGGTGGCGAGCTGATCCGCCGGTACTTCGCCGAGGACGAGCACGAGGAGTCGGCGTGGGTCGGCCGGGAGATGCAGCGCCTGCACGAGACGGAGAACCAGCGCTGGGGCGACATGGCGGTCTTCTACCGGACCAACGCCATGAGCCGCGTACTGGAGGAGCAGCTCGTCCGGCTCAAGATCCCCTACCGGGTGGTCGGTGGCACCCGCTTCTACGACCGCCGGGAGATCAAGGACGCGCTGGCCTACCTGCGGGCCGTGGTGAACCCGGCCGACGAGGTGTCGGTGCGGCGGGTGATCAACGTGCCGAAACGAGGGGTGGGCGACACCAGCCTGGCCCGGCTGGAGAACTGGGCGACGAGCCGGGGGCGGCCGTTCATCGACGCCCTGGCCAAGGCGGAGGAGGCCGGCGTGGGCGGGCGGGCGCTGGTCGGCATCTCCCAACTCGTGGGGCTGCTGGACGAGCTGCGGGTGTACGAAAAGTCGCCCTCGGCCATGCTCGAAGCGGTCCTGGCCCGGACCGGCTACACCGACGAGTTGCGCTCGGACGGGTCGATCGAGGCCCAGGGCCGGCTGGAGAACCTGGCCGAGCTGGTGGCCGGCGCCCGGGAGTACGAGGAGACGGCGGTGGCCGAGGCGCGGGAGGCCAGCGTCGCCGACTTCCTGGAGTCGGTCAGCCTGGTGGCCGATTCCGACCAACTCCCCGACGATGCCTCCAGCGTCGTCCTGATGACGCTGCACACGGCCAAGGGCCTCGAGTTCCCCGACGTGTTCCTGATCGGCATGGAGGATGGGGTGTTCCCCCACCTGCGGTCCTTCGAGGATCCCAACGAGCTTGAGGAGGAACGCCGGCTGTGTTACGTCGGCATCACCCGCGCCCGTGAACGGCTGTACCTGACGAACGCGTGGAGCCGCTCGCTCTTCGGCACGACCCAGTACAACTCGCCCAGCCGGTTCCTCAAGGAGATCCCCGAGCAACTGACCGAGTTGGTGGCGGGCAGCCACCGAGCGAGAGGCGCCAGTTCGTCGGGATCGTGGGGGCGGGACCGGATCGTGGAGGCTGCGTCCCGGCCGGCGTCGGCCGTGCGGCCGGTGCGCTCGACCGGTGCCGAGCGCCTGGGCATCCGGGTGGGCGACGACGTGGTGCACGGCAAGTGGGGCGAGGGCGTGGTGCTGGAGATCATCGGCGCCGGCGACGCGGCC
>JANMRJ010000873.1:0-2786 GCA_031370985.1 Acidimicrobiales bacterium | reverse complement strand
GGCCGCGGCCGCCGGGTCGGCCCCTCCCGCCAACGCCCGCAGGCGCGCCGCGAGGGCCGGGCCCTCGGCGCCGGCCAGCGCCTGCCCAACCTCGGCGGGACGACCGTCGACCTCCCGGACCGCCCGGAGCTGGGCCAGGGCACGGGGATCATCGACGGCCCGCCCGGCGAGCGCCTGGAGCTCGGACTTCGACACGCTCTGCGCCATCGCCGCGCCGGCCGAGCCGGCGACCAGCAGCGTCGCGGTGGCCGAGCCGGCGAGGAGCAATGCAGCTACGACCGCGCCCACCGCGGCCCACCTCGCCCGCTCACCCACCATTGGGCGACGCGTCGGGCGGCGGCGACGGCGGCTCCTCGTGGCGCGGCCACGGCGGCTCCCCGATCGCCTCCGCCCCACCGACCGGAGTCTCGGGGTCGACCCCCATCCGGCGGGCCAGGAGCTCGATGTCGAAGCCCTCTTTGCGCACCCGCAGGTCGAAGTACATGACGGTGAGCACGGCGGCGGTCAGCGGGGTGGTGAGCGCGCTGCTGGCGGTCTGGCCAATGGCCTCGGCGATGGCGCTGGCGACCTCGTTGCCGCCCACGCTGGCCAGCCCAGCGAAGATGCCCACGAACACGGACTGCACGATGGCGCTCAGGATCCCCATGAGCACCACCGTGGACAGCGTCTGCCAGAACCGCCCTTTGACCAGCGCCCGCGAACGCTTCAGCGCCTTCCGGCCCTTGACGCCCTCCAGGAGCAGGACCGGCGCGGCCACCGACCACGCCACATACAGGTACGCGCCTGGCACGATGCACGCGAGCAGCGCCGGCACGAGGAAGACAAACAGCAGGACGGAGAGCCAGAGCAGCGACCCGAACCGCGATGCGGCGAAACGCAGCGAGCCGCGCCAATCCGTCTCCTCGTCGAGGTAGGCGCCGCTGACCGCCTTGAAGCAGGCGCCCGTGGCGATCTGCGCGGCGAGAAAGGCCAGGATGCCGATAACGAGCCCGCCGGCGACGAACGCCCACAGGCGGTCAGTATCGAACTCGGGTGTGGCCCCAGGTTGCGTCGGTACCGCAAGAATCCCGTCGCCGGTCCCGACCGAGATACGGATGACAGCCGACAGGACAAAGACCGGTGCCAGCATCACCGTCACGGCCTTGATCAGCACCGTGAACCGAGCCCGGTAGATCTTGAGGGCGACATCGATGGTCTCGCCGATACCCAGCGGCCGCAGCCCGGCGGGATCCATGGTGAGGAAGCGTATCGGCCGGCGCCGTCACGCCGCGCCGGAGGCGCCATCCGGACGGAGTTGCAGTCGGGTGACGACCGTCCGCGACGACCGATCGACATGGCGTGTCCGTCCACACACGCCCGCGGATCGAGCTCACGGGAGCCGTAGCGCCCGGCTTAGAGGAGAGTGCTGGCCGTCAGGTCGACCTCCATGCCCACCGCTCCGGCGGCGCTGAGCTGCAGCTTGGCTGCATAACTGCGGAACCCCCCTCCGGACGCGAACGTGACCTTCATCGTGCAGCTCAGGTTCGGCTTCACCGGGGCGGAGCAGTCGCCGTAGCCCGGGGTGAACTGCTTCTCGTCCTTCCCGGTCACCAGCGGCGCAGCCAGCCTGAGCTCGGTCGTCAGGCTGGTGTTCCTGATCGTGATCGTCTTCTCTTTCGGGTCGGTCGGGGCAAAGTCCAGCGTCCGTGGCGTCGCCGTGAACGACGCAACGCCGGTCGTCGTCGAGGGGCCGGCGAGCGTGGGGCCAGTTGTCGCCGGCGGTTTGGCGGTGTCGCGGCCGACGAGGTCCAGCTGAACAGCGAGGGTGATCAGGCCGACCACGCCTGTCAGCAGACCGGCCAGACCGGTGACAAGACCGGGCACGCTCGACCAGAACGAGCGGTTGGGGTTGCTCACTTCGTCCGAGGGCGGGCCAGGTCGGCAACGGAGAACGAGACAGCCACCGGCCAGTCGAGAGTGACCGGCCCGGTCTGGTCGGCGTAGGCGACGTAGGCGCCATCGATGAGCCGGAGGGCAAGGAGGTGCCCGGCGCGGGGATCGACGATCCAGTAGGCCGGCACGCCGGCCTCGGCGTAGACCTCACGCTTGGTGACCCGGTCGTTGGTGACCGAACCGGGCGACACGATCTCCACCACCAGAAGGGCGGGGCCGGACAGCCGCTTCTCGCCGACGCTCCCGTGGGGGACCACGATGATGTCGGGTTCGACCCGCTGGCCGCCGGGCAGGTCGAAGTCGATCGGGCTGACGAAGACCTCGTGGCCGGGCGGGCATGCGTCTCGAATGAGGACAAACATGCCGCCGCCCACCCGCTGGTGAACCGGTTCGGGAGCTGGGGTCATCACGATGGCGCCTCCGATGAGCTCGTACCGCTTGCCGTCGTCCGGCATGGACTCGAGGTCGTCCACCGTGAAGGCGTTCGACAAGATCGTGGTCATCGCTCCCCAAGGGTACCCAGCGAGGGCCACTCCCAAGAGCGCGGCGGTCTCGCCCACACCCGCCGCTGCCGGGTCCTCGCCGATACGGTGGGAAGGGTGAGTCCTACAGCAACACCGGGATGGCTTCGCGTGGCGAGGGTCCACGCCGACGCCGCTGGTCAACTCCGGACGACCGAGAGACACCACGTCGCGTTGTACTTGATCGGCTATTTCGTCGAATGCAGCGCGAAAGCAGGCTGTCGAAATATCGACAGGGGTCAGACGTGGGTCAAGGACTCGCCGATGAGATCCTCGGCGAGGCGCGTCCGGTGAGATATGCCTTCGTGGAGTGTCGTTGTGTGGGACCGAAGG
>JANMRJ010000922.1:0-1245 GCA_031370985.1 Acidimicrobiales bacterium | reverse complement strand
CTCCTCGGCCCGCCGGCGGGCGGCGGCACCCATGGCCCGGCACAGCTCGGCGTCGTCGAGGAGCCGGGCCAGGGCGGCGGCGACAGCCACCGGGTCCTCCGGCCGGCCGACCACGAACCCGGTCTCGCCGTGGGCGACCGCCTCGTACGACCCGCCGCTGGCACCGGCCACGCCGGCGACGCCGCAGGCCGCGGCTTCCAGGAACACGATCCCGAACCCCTCCTGCTCCAGGCCGCCCCAGCGGCTCCGGCACGGCATGGCGAAGATGTCGGCGCCGGCCAGCAGGCCGGGCATGTCGTCGTCGGGCACGAAGCCGAGCAGGCGGACCGGGGCGCTGGTGGCCGCCACCAAGCGCTCGAGCCGGGCGCGGTCACGGCCGGCGCCGGCAATGGCGACGGTGAGGTCGGGGCGGCTGGGCACCAGGAGCGCGGCGGCCGCGATCAGGACGTCGAACCCCTTGCGGGGCACCAGGCGGCTCATGCCGACGACGAGTCTCCCATCGACGGGCAGGCCGGCGGCGGCGCGCGCCCGGCGGCGGTCGTCGGCCCCCATGGGCCGGAAGCGGTCGATGTCGACCCCGGGCGGCACGACGTGGAGCGGCAGGCCGGCGCCGGCCAGCCGGGTCGCCTCCGCCGCTGGGTAGCCGCCGGCGGCGACCACAGAGACGGCGCCCCGGAGCACTGAGCGGAGGAGCTGGCGCGCCACGGGCACTCTGGCCGGGACCGTCACCTCGGCCCCGTGGAGCACGACGCCGTAGGGCAGGCCCAGGCGGGGCCCGAGCAGGCCGACCGGCAGGGCCGGGTCGAGCAGCACGACCGTCGCCCCCACCTCGGCCGCCACCCGGCCGATCTCGGCGGCGAGGGCCGGCGTCGGCAGGAGCACCCCACCCGACCAGCGCCGGACCCGGAAGGGCTGGCGGGCGTCGAAGGCGGCCGCGCCCGGGTGTGCGGTGGTCAGGACGGTCACCCGGTCGGCGGGGAGCCGGCGCCAGAGCTCCCACAGGTAGGACTGGATGCCACCTACCTTGGGTGGGAAGTCGTTGGTGACCAGGACGTGCGCCACCGGGCCGCGGTCGCTCAGCGGGGCCGCAGTCGACGCCGCTTGGGCCGCTCCGCCGGTATGGGCTCCGCCGCCGGCGGCAGCACCCGTGGCGCCGGCAGACTTACCGCCGGCCCGTCGTCATCGGCGATCCTTCTCGGGGCCGGCACGATCACCTGGCGGACCCGGGGTGGCTGCGGCTCCTGG